>JALQYE010000001.1:1646-8885 GCA_023254245.1 Emticicia sp. | reverse complement strand
GGTACAAACACCTGGCTATCCAAATTTTTAATACGAAATTAAAGAACTCATCAAAAAGGTTAAGTTAAAAAAACTAAATTCACACTTCTTCTTTCTGATAACAATTGAAAATCAATAAAATTATGCAAATTCAACATCTTAAAGGACTAATAGCTGCCCCTTTTACACCTATGCACATTGATGGTTCGTTGAACCTTTCTTTAATACCATCGTATTACGAATTACTAAAATCAAATGGAGTTAAAGGAGCTTTTATTTGTGGTTCAACAGGGGAGGGGGTTTCAATGACCCAAAACGAAAAGAAAGCGGTATTAAAGGCTTGGGCAGAGTGTACCAAAGGTGATTCTGAGTTTAAGGTAATGATGTTTTTAGGGGGTACGAGTATGAACGATTGTAAAGAATTAGCACTTTACTCTTACAACCAAGGCATATATGCTATTTCGATTACGGCTCCTTTTTATTTTAAACCCGCCAATATAGAAATGCTTACGCGTATATGCGAGGAGGTTGCATCTGTAGTACCAGAGATGCCTTTATACTACTACCATATTCCAGTACTGACAGGCGTTGGATTTTCGATGTATGATTTACTTAAAAGCATAAATGGTAGAATTCAGAACTTTGCAGGAATAAAGTTTACACATGAAGATTTTATGGATTTTCAATCGTGTCTAACTTATGAAAACCATAAGTATGATATGCTTTGGGGAAGAGATGAAAACATGCTTTCAGCTCTTATTTTAGGTGCTAAAGGTGCAGTTGGAAGTACATTTAATTATGCGGCTCCATTGTATCATAATCTCATTAATGCTTTTGAAAATAGTAATTTTGAAGTTGCTCAAAATTGGCAAATGACCTCAATAAATATGATTCGTTTACTTGGTAAATATGGAGGAATTGCAACAGGAAAAGCCTACATGAGAAAAATGGGACTCGATTGTGGAGAATTTAGATTACCTGTAATGAATATGAATAAAGAGCAGTATCAGGAGTTTTCAAACGAGGTCGATACATTGAATTTTACAGAGTATTGCTCCAAAATTCATGTTAAGGAGCCAAAATCTATTTAAAAGCGTTTTTATAATATCAATTGAAACTTCTTTATCATCGAATTGTATGTTAGAATTCAAGCGATTAAATCTATTTTTTTTGATTTTATTTCTAATGACTATAAGAAATATTATGGCTCAAAATTCCTTTGAATGGTCGGTAATAAAGCAACTCCCAACCTTAAACGAAAAACAATTTGGCATGGGTGGAGCATTATCGGGAATTCATGAAAATACATTGTTGATAATCGGAGGTTCTAATTTCGCTGGAGTTATGCCTTGGAAGGGTGGAAAAAAAAGATTCTTGAACGACATATATGTGCTTCGACGAACAAAAAAAGATACTTTTGAATGGTTTGAGAAGACTTTTACATTACCCTTTAATATTGCCTATGCCGCTACTATTAGTACCTCAAATGGTATTTATTGTATAGGAGGTGAAAATGAAAATGGTATAAGAAAGGAAGTTTTCCTAATAAAATGGGATACTCATAAACAAGATATTTCGATTGAAAACCTACCCTCACTTCCCGAAGAAATCAGTAATGCTTCAGCAGTTGAGTACGATAATTTTCTCTATGTTTTAGGTGGTGAGAATGCAGAAAAAACCTCTAATAAAGCCTACCGACTCAATGTTAAGTCAAACCCAAATTCATGGGAGGTTTTACCCAACTTACCCACTCCGCTATCTCACTCAGTATCATTTGCTGGTCAGAATGCCCTCTATCTGATAGGGGGGCGGGCAAAAGTGCCATCAGATGTTAGTCAGCTTTCTCATTATACATATAAATTTGATATAAAGCAGGATAAATGGCTAAAAATGGCCGATATTTCGATTGAAGACGTACCTATCAATGCCCTTTCGGCTGGTTGTGGTGTAATGCTTACAAAAAATAAATTTCTGCTCATTGGTGGGGATAGAGGGAATATATTTTCGAAGATTGAGGCATTTAACTTGAAAATTACTCAAGCCACTTCTGAAGATGAAAAAAGCCAACTCCAAGCAGAAAAAGAATCAATCTTAGAAAATCACCAAGGTTTTAGTAAAGACCTTTTGGTATATCATACCCGAAACAACACTTGGAAAAAAATTGGCGAAGTGCCGATGCTTGTACCTGTAACAACCTCAAGCCTTCGATGGGGTAAAGATATTGTAATTCCAAGTGGCGAGATAAAACCTGGTATTCGAACAGTCGATATTATTTTAGGCAAATCTGTTAAATAAAATGAAAAACGCTGAAAGTTATAAGTGGTTTATAGTTTTTCTACTTTCGATAGTAGCATTGCTCAACTATTTAGATAGACAAATGCTATCTACCATGAAACCCGCCATGCAGATTGATATTTCTGAACTTCAAACCGCCACTAATTTTGGTTGGCTGATGGCAGTTTTCCTCTGGATTTATGGTTTTATGAGCCCTATTGCAGGTCTAATAGCAGACCGTACTAATAAGAAACGATTGATTATTGGTAGTTTATTTATTTGGTCGTTTGTAACATTTGCAATGGGCTATGCCACCACTTTTAATCAGTTATTTTTGCTCAGAGCCTTAATGGGTGTCAGTGAAGCACTTTATATTCCTGCGGGTCTTTCGTTAATTACTGACTTTCATTCTTCAAAAACCCGTTCGCTGGCTATTGGTATGCACATGACGGGTCTCTACTTAGGCCAAGCTTTAGGAGGATTCGGTGCAACCATTGCTACTGAGTTTTCATGGCAAGTGGCTTTTAGGGCTTTTGGACTTATCGGAATGCTCTATTCAATTGTTTTAGTTATTTTTTTGCGGAATCCAAGTTCAGAAATTACCCAAAAATCAAATACAAAATCACCATTAAAAAAGCCTGTTTGGGCTGTTCTCAAAATACTCCTCAGCAACCTATCGTTTTGGATAATACTATTCTATTTTGCGGTTCCGAGCCTTCCTGGCTGGGGCGTAAAAAACTGGTTACCAACACTTTTTGCTGGTAAACTAAATATAGATATGGCACAAGCAGGGCCAATATCTACGATTACAACCGCTATATCATCATTTTTTGGTGTAATCATAGGTGGTATTATTTCTGATAAATGGGTGAAAACAAATATTCGTGGAAGAGTTTACACGAGTGTAATTGGGCTTTCCTTAACTATTCCAGCATTGGTTATGATAGGTTATGGTACATCTATTACCCATGCAGTAGGTGCAGCTGTTTGCTTTGGTTTAGGTTTTGGAATTTTTGATACTAATAATATGCCTATTCTATGTCAGTTTGTTGATTCAAAATACCGAGCAACAGCCTATGGTTTGATGAATTTTATGGGAATCATGGCTGGTGCCATCATTACAAGTTGGTTAGGAAAATCAACAGATAAGGGCAACTTAGCCCATGATTTTGCATTCTTGGCTGGCTTTGTACTGCTTGCCGTAATAATTCAAATTACATTCTTACGTCCACAAGTTCGAGATTTTGTTGAAGAATAAACCTAAAGAAAACGCAATCATGTTAAGAATTCTTATTTCTTGCCTTTGCCTTATAGTTTCGACACTTTATGGTTATACTATGCTGCAGAAAGACAATCCTCATAGCTGATGAAATTATGATTCACTAACAAACCAAACCTCCAAATTTTCATGAAAAATTATTTTCTGAGCCTACTTCTCGTGGGCTTATCGATAGAACTTTGTGCTCAATCGACCACCAAAATAGATAGCAACTATCTACGCCCCTATTATGAGCAGCGTGTTTCATTGTTCAAGGTTTTACCGAAAGTCAAAAACGCAATAATTTTTATCGGGAATAGTATCACCGATGGGGGCGAGTGGCAAGAGCTTTTAAGGTGTAAAAAATGCCTAAATCGCGGAAGCTCAGGCGATATCTCGTTCGGTGTAAATGCCAGATTAGAAGATGTTTTGCAAGATAAACCTAAAAAAATATTTCTATTAATTGGCATTAATGATTTATCGAGAGGGGTTCCTAATGAGTTGATTATCCAAAACTATACAGCGTTTATCTCTCGCACCAAGCAGCTTTCGCCTAAAACACAGATTTACCTTCAAAGTATTTTGCCTGTAAATGCCACTTTCAGAAAGTTTACTGAAAATATAGAAGAAAATATTAAGATTTTAAACCAAGCCATGGACAATTTAGCTCACAATGTGGACGGAGTAACTTTTATAGACCTTCATTCAAAATTTATTGATGCCGAAGGAAAATTAGATAAGAAATATACAAACGATGGGCTTCATTTACTGGGTGAAGGCTACATGCTTTGGGCCAAAATAATCAAACAGGGTAGATATTTAAACTAAAAGAAAATGTCAAAAAACACAGAAGTTTACTTAAACCAGTATAAGAATGAATTGTTGAATAATGTTCTTCCGTTTTGGCAAAATTATTCAAAAGATACTGAAAATGGAGGTTATTTTACTTGCCTAACCCGTGAAGGAAAGGTATTTGATACTGATAAATTTGTTTGGTTACAGGGGCGTCAGGTGTGGTTATTTTCGATGCTATATAATCAGTTAGAAAAGAAACCCGAATGGCTTGCATTTGCACAACATGGGGCTGATTTTTTAAAAAAATATGGACGAAATGAGGATGGTACTTGGTTTTTCTCATTAACAAATTCTGGGAAACCTCTGGTTAAACCATATAATATTTTCTCAGACTGTTTTGCAACTCAGGCTTTCGGACAACTCTACAAAGCTACGGGTAATGATGAATATGCCGACATTGCTCGAACAACGTTTTATTCAATACTTGAAAGAAGAAACAACCCTAAACGCCATTGGTCTAAAGCAGTTGAAGGCACACGCCCTTTAAAAAACTTTGCTCTTCCTATGATTCTCTCGAATCTTGCTCTTGAAATTGAGCATCTTTTGCCCAAAGCAAAGGTAGAACAGTTGATTGATGAGTGTATTCATGAGGTTATGGATGTTTTTTATGATAAAAAATCAGGGTTAATTCTTGAAAATGTAACTCCTGAAGGCTGTTTTTCAGATAGTTTCGAAGGGAGACTATTAAATCCTGGACACGCCATCGAAGCCATGTGGTTTATTATGGATTTAGGAGAAAGAAGAGGTGATACAAAACTAATTGAAGCAGCCAAAAACATCGTTTTACATACCATTGAATATGCTTGGGATAAAAAACACGGTGGGATTTTATATTTTATGGATATTCTTGGTAATCCACCGCAGCAACTTGAATGGGACCAGAAACTTTGGTGGGTTCATATTGAAACACTGATTGCGTTATTGAAAGGATATTTGCATACTGGCGACAAAAAGTGTTGGGAGTGGTTTGAAAAACTTCATGAGTGGACTTTTAGCCATTACCCTGATTCTGAATTTGGAGAATGGTTTGGTTACTTAAATCGTGCTGGCGAACCTCTACTAACACTCAAAGGAGGAAAATGGAAAGGCTGTTATCATATACCAAGAGGCTTATATCAGTGTTGGAAAACTTTAGAAAAAATTCAAAAAAATGAAAAATAAAAGACAAATAATGGCAGTCATTATATTATCAATCATTGCTTTTTCTTGCTGCCGAAAAGCTACTAATATTAGTTTATCTCCTACAAGTTTTAAGGGAGATATTTGGGCGTTTCAAACGCAAAATCCTGTATTAAAAGGTTTAGAAATAAATCCTCTTGTTAAGGTTTCAGTTAGATTACCAATAGAAAACTCAGATATAAAGTTAGAAAATCTTCAATTACAATTGGAGGGTTTGACCAATTTACAAGACATTGAAAGCATCGAACTGTATGCTTCTGGCTATAATTCAAATATCGCCTCAGCAAAGAAAATAGCAACTATTACAAATATTACTAAAACTTTAACGATACCTTGCCAATATTCTTTAAATTTGGGAGAAAACTTATTTTGGATTTCATGTAAAGTATCTTCATCAGCAGATATTCGAAATACAATATCTTTGAAAATTACCCATGCTCAACTGTCAGAGGTGGGTAAGGTAGCTGTAAAAGAAGGAAACATAAATAGTCCAAAATATATAGGATATGCTCTAAGAACTCAAAACCAAGACAACATCAATACTTATCGAATTCCAGGGATAGCAACGACCAATAAAGGCACTTTAATAGCTGTTTATGATAACCGATATGAAAATGACAGAGATTTACCTGCCAATGTGGATGTCGGAATGAGTCGTAGCACTGATGGTGGACTTTCGTGGCAACCAATGAAAGTAATTATGGATATGGGAGTTGGGGCAAATGATGGCATTGGCGACCCTTCAATATTGGTTGATAAACAAACAGGAACAATTTGGGTAGCAGCTTTATGGAGTCATGGTAATAAAGCTTGGAATGGCTCTGGTATTGGTTTAAGCCCCAATGAAACGGGGCAGTTTATTTTGGTTAAAAGTGAAGATGATGGACTTACGTGGTCACAGCCCATAAATATCACTTCATCAGTAAAGAACCCAACTTGGAGGTTATTTTTTCAAGGGCCAGGAATGGGGATTTCAATGGCAAATGGTACACTGGTTTTTCCTGCTCAATACAGAGATACTGACGGTGTGCCATATTCAACCCTTATTTATAGCAAAGACCACGGAAAAACCTGGGAAGCAGGCACTGGTGCTAAATCTAATACTACAGAGGCACAAGTTGTAGAATTAAATGATGGAACCTTGATGCTAAATATGCGAGATAATAGAGGGGGGGCAAGAAGCGTTTCTATCACAAACGATTTAGGAAAAACTTGGGTTGAACATATTTCTTCTCGGTCGGCATTAGAAGAACCAATTTGCATGGGAAGTATTATTCGGGTAGAATCTACAAACAATGGTGAAGTACGAAATATTTTAGCTTTTTCGAACCCCAATCATACCTATGAAAGAAAAAATATGACTATAAAATTGAGTTTAGATGAAGGCAAAACTTGGCAGAAAGAAAATCAACTGATGATTGACGAACGATTATGTTATGGTTATTCCTGTATGACAATGATTGATAAAAATACAATTGGCTTGATTTACGAAGGTACAAAGGAATTGTATTTTGTCAGAATTCCTATCAAAGATATTTTGAAGGATTAATTAGAATCTTAAGTAAAATGAAAAAAAATCTCGTTCCAATTGATAATGCTTCTTTAGCTGATAAGGCCGAAAAAGAGCTTATTGACTACTTATTACAAAATAAATTGAATATTGGCGATGCTCTACCCACTGAGTTAGAATTGGC
>JALQYE010000001.1:0-1546 GCA_023254245.1 Emticicia sp. | reverse complement strand
GAAAAAGAGCTTATTGACTACTTATTACAAAATAAATTGAATATTGGCGATGCTCTACCCACTGAGTTAGAATTGGCTGATATGCTGGGTGTGAGCAGAACAGTAGTTAGAGAAGCGATTCTTCGGTTAAGAATGATGGGGTTGATTGAGTCTAAGAAGAAGAAAGGAATGGTTATTTCTCACCCTGATTTTCTTTCAATATTTGAACGTATGATTTTTCCTACACTGATGGAAAAGGAGAAATTGAAGGATATTTTCGAGCTACGTATGTCTTTAGAAATTGGTATGGCAGATTTAATATTCCTACGAATCAAGCCTGCCGATATTGAAGAATTAGAGAAAATTGTTTCGAACGAACCTCAAGATACCAGTAATCTTCTTTTTGATATCAAACAAGAAATTAGTTTTCATGGAAAACTCTACGAAATTACAGGAAATGATACACTAAAGCGTTTTCAACATATTTTATTACCAGTCTTCAAATATGTTCATGATAGCGGTATATTAGAAAAACCTATCCATCCAAAGCGTAGTGTTTCTCATAAGGATTTAGTTGATATTATTAAAAATGGTAATCCTGATGCGTTCAGAATAGCCATGCGAGAGCACCTTGATTCTCATTTCCAACGCATATTTTAAACGTAAATCAAATCCTAAAGTCAACCAATATGTTGGTTGACTTTAGGATACCAATTCACTCTTCGCTCAATCTTCAAACATCATAGATTCTTTAATCTTTGTAATCTATTATTAATTCTCATACTCTTTTGGTATTTAATTTACCCAATTAAATGCAATATAAAATCCAATTAGAGCATTTTTTCTTGCGTCCAGTATTATCTAATTGATACATTGGTTTTTACAATTTAAATCTAACTTAATTTTTACTGCCTACACTGAGTATATCTCTGCAATTCATCTGGCATTTTGGAAGAATGAAGATTTCTATATTATTTTGCGTTGTTTATTTATAAATCATATTAATTCTGAAGTTTTTTTCTGGAATTACTGGAAGTTCACACGTACTATGCAAATATCTATTCTAATAATTGAGGATGATTTATTGTATGCGGAAAGCATAAAAGTTACTTTGTTAGAAAGTAATATCGTTGTTGACGCTTCTCAAATCTATATCGTAAGTAATTTAAAGGATGCTCTCTTACTTATTACTAATAATAGTCCCTCACTAATTATTTGTGATATTTTCTTGGAAGGAGAGACATGGGGTTTAGAATTACTTGGTCATAAAGAAATAGAACAAATACCTATCATCATGATGACTACCTCTGTAGATAATGAACTATATCTAAAAGCTAAGAAATATAGACCTATCAATTATTTAATTAAACCAATTCAGAAGCTTTCGCTTATATCTACAGTAGAAAAAATCTTATTTTATGAATCTATCCAAAAATTAGAATATCCTGAAACATATATTTTAGTACGCAATAATAAAGGTAAATACCTAAGATTACATTTTTTTGAAATTATATACATAGAATCTTATGGTAACTACTGTACATTCATTTTGGAATCAAATATGTAC
>JALQYE010000019.1:37008-37366 GCA_023254245.1 Emticicia sp. | reverse complement strand
AGGACCGTGCAGGCTACTTGTTGGTGATCGAATAGCGTGCGCCCGCGTTCATACATGGCTCTCAGCGAGGCGACTTCTGGTGCTGCAATGCCAAGCTCGTTGCCAAGGTGGCGCCACAAGGCTACTGGAATTACCCGAAAGGCACCGAGCAAACGCCCACTCATGCGCAGGAAACCAATATGGAGCGCCAGACCAAGCTTGTGGGAATCACCTCGGCGTGCATTGATTGCGTCGCGCTCGGCACCATCGAAGGTGAAAAATGCCTTCATCTCGAAGTCGCTGATATCGCGGGGGAGCCCACGCATCCCCAAAAACGTTGTGTGCCAACCCTGCATCGTGAACCTCAAAAGTGGGAGGC
>JALQYE010000019.1:23478-36998 GCA_023254245.1 Emticicia sp. | reverse complement strand
ACCATACCCGTTTACAAAGCGAACAGGAAAGTCAATGAAATCAACGGTCTACCCAGACCACCCCCGCGCCAGTGCTAGCTTTGCGTACCGTCACTTATTGCACTGAAAACGAGGAGACCCCCCGGTAGCGCTGCTGCTCGAAACTGCGGTCGCGGATTTCACCCAGGCGGTTGAAAAACACTGCCCTGGCCAGCGCATTGCGCGCCTCGCCCTTGTTCAGGCCGGCATGCACGCGGCGGCGCAGTTCCACGCGTTGCAGCCAGTCCAGGATGAACAGCGTGCGCTCGATGCGGCCCAGCTCGCGGAGCGCCACGGCCAGGCCGTTCTGGCGTGGGTAGCTGCCGAGCTTTCGGAGCATCAGGGAGGCCGTCACCGTGCCCTGCTTGATCGAGGTGGCCAGCCGCAGGATTTCGTCCCAATGGGCGCGGACGTGCTTGATGTTGAGCGTGCCGCCGATCATGGGTTTCAGCGCGTCATAGGCGGCGTCGCCCTTCGGGATGTAGAGCTTGGTGTCGCCCAGGTCGCGGATGCGCGGCGCGAAGCGGAAGCCCAGGAGGTGCATCAGGGCGAAGACGTGATCGGTGAAGCCCGCCGTGTCGGTGTAATGCTCCTCGATCCGCAAGTCGGACTCGTGGTACAGCAGGCCGTCGAGCACGTAGGTCGAATCGCGCACGCCGACGTTCACGACCTTGGTGTGAAATGGCGCGTACTGGTCAGAAATGTGGGTGTAGAACGTCCGCCCTGGGCTGCTCCCGTATTTCGGGTTGATGTGGCCGGTACTCTCGGCCTTGCTCCCGGTGCGGAAGTTCTGGCCGTCCGACGATGACGTGGTGCCATCGCCCCAGTGCTCAGCAAAGGGATGGTGGAATTGCGCGTTGACCAGCTCGGCCAGCGCCGTCGAATAGGTCTCGTCGCGGATGTGCCAGGCTTGTAGCCACGCCAGCTTGGCGTAGGTCGTGCCAGGGCACGATTCCGCCATCTTGGTCAGCAGTTTTCTTAGGCTCAATTGCATACCCGATAACTGGGTCAGGGAATACCATTGATTCGAGAACGATGGGGTTTTTCTCATCAGTCAAAGTATCACCAGTTTTGATGTCTTTGAAACCTACAACCGCACCAATATCACCAGCACCCAATCTTGGAATTGAGTTTTGCTTATTAGCGTGCATTTGGAAGATACGAGAGATACGCTCTTTATTTCCAGAACGGTTGTTCAAGATATAAGAACCTGCATCCAAACCACCTGAGTAAGCACGGATAAAGCACAAACGACCAACGTAAGGGTCAGTTGCGATTTTAAACGCCAACGCTGCAAATGGCTCATCTTCTGATGGACGACGAGTAATTTCTGCACCTGTGTTAGGGTCAGTACCAACGATTGCTTTTTTGTCTAATGGAGAAGGCAATAAAGCCATCACAAGGTCAAGCATTGTTTGTACACCTTTGTTTTTGAATGAAGAACCGCAAAGCATCGGAACGATTTTCATGGCGATAGTTGCTTCACGAAGAGCAGCCAAGATTTCATCTTCTGAAATAGACTCTGGGTCTTCGAAGTATTTCTCCATCAAAGTTTCGTCGAACTCAGCTACCGCTTCTAATAATTTCTCACGGTATTCAGTTGCTTCTTCCATCATATCATCTGGAATTGGCACAACTTGGTAGGTCATACCTTTATCAGCCTCGTTCCAAATCATACCACGGAAGTTGATTAAATCAACAACTCCTTTGAAGTTATCTTCCGAACCAATCGGTAATTGCAATGGCACAGCGTAGCTACCCAACATTTCTTTTACTTGCTTACACACGTTCAAGAAGTCAGCACCCGAGCGGTCCATTTTATTTACGAAGCCCAAACGAGCAACATTATAGTTATTAGCTAAACGCCAGTTAGTTTCAGATTGAGGCTCAACACCATCAACTGCACTAAACAAAAATACAAGACCATCTAATACACGTAAAGAACGGTTTACTTCCACAGTAAAGTCAACGTGACCTGGGGTATCAATGATATTGATGTGGTATTTATCGCCACGGTAGTCCCAACCAACGGTTGTAGCTGCCGAAGTAATAGTGATACCTCTTTCTTGTTCTTGCTCCATCCAGTCCATCGTTGCTGCACCATCGTGTACCTCACCGATTTTGTGACTAACGCCCGCATAGTAAAGGATACGCTCAGTGGTAGTGGTTTTACCCGCATCAATGTGGGCAGCAATACCGATATTTCTTGTGAATTTTAAATCGCGTGCCATTTTTTTGTTTTAAATTATTTTTTGATTTGTAAGTCTCTTGTAATGAAGTGCTTATATAATGTGTAAAAAACACTCCTTTTCAAATTAGGGTGCAAAGGTAGGAGTTTTTTTCGGTTAAATCATTAGTTTTCTTAAAAAATATTCGTAAAAGAGGGGAGTTATTCAATGAAAAAGGGTAGGTTTTCTAAAAATATGATAGTCGTACCAAAAACAATCACAAAAAAGCCTCAGATTTCTGTGAGGCTTGGTGGGGATTACTGGTAGTTCGACATCTCGACGGTGGGACGACTCGCTTTGAACGAGTGTCATCATCCAAAAAGTTTTTTTAATAAAAAAAGCCTCAGATTTATCTGAGGCTTCGTGGGAATTACTGGGTTCGAACCAGTGACCCCCTGCTTGTAAGGCAGGTGCTCTGAACCAGCTGAGCTAAACTCCCATAACATATTGTACTATTTTGAAAAGAGTGGGAATTACTGGGTTCGAACCAGTGACCCCCTGCTTGTAAGGCAGGTGCTCTGAACCAGCTGAGCTAAACTCCCTTTTCGTAAACAAACTACTTTTTTGTTTGGGACTGCAAAGATGCAAGTCTCTTTTTTTATTTCCAAATATTCGCCACAAAAAAATGCAAGTTTTTTGTTTTTCTTTTTAAAGTCATATTTAAAATTTGTTTTGTATAACCTTGTTTTCAGTTTTTGACATACTTGAAGGCAACACTGTCAAAAAAGTATTTGTTTCTGATAAAATATTAGTTGGAGACTGATATACTTAGCTATATTTTTGTAAATCAATTAATTCAACCTCGAAAAATATGGCTCTTGAGCAAACATGGCGTTGGTTTGGCCCAAACGACCCCGTAAGTTTATCAGACGTTCGACAAGCAGGGGCAACAGGTATTGTTTCTGCACTTCATCATATACCAAACGGCCAGGTTTGGACAAAATCAGAAATTCAAGCTCGTAAATCGCTCATCGAAAGCAGTGGTTTGGTATGGTCAGTTGTTGAGAGTGTTCCAGTGCACGAAGATATCAAGAAGGCTTCGGGAAATTATAAGCAATACATCGAAAACTACAAAGAAAGCCTTGTAAATCTGGCCGAATGTGGTATTGATACGGTTTGCTATAATTTTATGCCAATTTTAGATTGGACTCGCACTGACTTAGATTTTGAAGTAGCCGATGGCTCAAAAGCCTTGCGTTTCGATATGACTGAGTTTTGTGCTTTCGAAATGTATATTCTGAAGAGAGTAAATGCCGAGCAATCATACTCAGAAGCCCAAATTGCCAAAGCAAAAGCATGGTTTGAAAGTGCCAGCGAAGCCGATGTAACTCGCTTAACCAGAAATATCATTGCAGGTTTGCCAGGAAGTGAAGAAAGTTTCACAATTGAGGCTTTCAGAGATACGCTGGATACTTATAAATATATAGGCGATACAGAATTACGCCAAAACTTGTATAGTTTCTTGAAGGAGATTACGCCAGTAGCTGAGCAAGCAGGTGTATTGTTGGCGATTCACCCCGATGACCCTCCGTATCCGATTTTGGGTCTACCACGTGTAGTAAGTACCGAAACCGATGCGAAGTTATTGCTCGAAGCAGCCGAAAGTAAGTTTAATGGATTGTGTTTCTGCACAGGAAGCTACGGTGTGCGTGCTGATAATGATTTGGTAGGCATGGTTGAGCGAATGGGAAACAGAATTAATTTTGTACACCTAAGAGCCACTAAGCGTGATGCCGAAGGGAATTTCTACGAAGCCGACCACTTAGATGGCGATGTAGATATGTACGGCGTAATGAAAGCCTTGGTTTTAGAACAAAAACGAAGAATAAGCGAAGGACGTGAAGATTACAGATTGCCTTTCCGCCCTGACCATGGTCATAAAATGCTCGACGACTTGAACGCTACCAAACGAACAAACCCAGGTTATACAGCCATTGGTCGTTTGCGTGGTTTAGCCGAGCTTAGAGGTTTAGAGTTAGGTATAGTAAGAGGTTTATAGAAAATTGTTTGAGTTTTAAGTCTATTCACTCATTCGATAAATCATTCATTCAATCATTGATTTCATGCCAAAAATAGTAACTTTCGGTGAAGTGCTGCTTCGCCTTTCGACACCCACTTTTCAGAAAATCGAACAAGCAACATCGTTTAATGCTACTTTTGGTGGTACAGAGATGAACGTTGGGGCTTCGCTCGTGAAGTTTGGTTTTGAAGCTGCTCACGTGACGGCTTTCCCGAATAATCTAATGGGTCAAAAAGCAAAAGCTTTTCTACGTTTTTTAGGAGTGGATGATTCTCACGTAGTTTTAGAAGGCGATAGAGTAGGGGTATTTTTCTTAGAAACGGGTGCAGTAATGCGTGCCAGCCAGATAGTTTATGACCGTGCTGACTCGGCATTTGCCAATATCAATCCTGAGCATTTTGATTGGGAAAAGATTTTAGAAGGGGCTGACTGGTTTCACTGGTGTGGTATTACGCCCGCAATCTCAGAAGGTGCTGCTAAAGCTTGTTTAGATGCCGTGAAAGCTGCTAAAAAATTGGGCATTACGGTTTCGTCGGATATTTATTACCGAAGTAACCTATGGAAGTACGGGAAAACTCCGCAAGAGATTTTACCTGAGTTAGCTTCTTACTCAGATATTATTTTAGCAAGTCGTAAAAACATCGAAGAGATTTTTAGTGTGAAAGTTACCGCCGAAAAGGGTAAGTTTGTAGAAGCATGTAAATTATTGATGGAGGCTTATCCAACAATAAAGAAAGTAATTGATTCTGACCGTATCCAAGTAAGTGCTTCGCATAACCAATATGCCGCAAAGATGTGGAATGGTGAAGAGTTGATAGAGACTGATTATCAAGATATTACACACATTGTTGACCGAATCGGAACGGGCGATGCTTTCTTGGGTGGTTTCATCTATGGACAGCTTGTATTGAAAGATGATTTACAATCGTTGAAATTCGGAACGGCTGCTGCTGCGTTGAAACATACCATCGAAGGTGACCAAAATTTAGTAACCGTACCAGAAGTTGAAGCCGTGATGAGTGGTGATAAATCTGGTAGATTGAGAAGATAAAATAAATTACGAATGACGATTTACGAATGACGAGTTTTGAGTCGAAATCTTATGATTTTTATTCGTAAATCGTCATTCGTAATTCGTAAATCATAAAACAATGGCAAGATTTGATAAAAATACAACCTTGGCACAGGTTTCGGCAACGGGTTTAGTGCCGCTTTTTACGCACAATGATTTAGAATTGTGTTTAGGAGTATTACGTGCGTGCTACGCCGCAGGTGTGCGAGTTTTTGAGTTTACGAACCGCACCGAAAATTCGTATACTAATTTCGTAGAACTCGTAAAAATTGCCGAAACTGAAATGCCCGAAATGATTTTGGGAATCGGTACGATTTATGATGCTGCCACGGCACAAAAATTTATTGATGCGGGCACGAATTTTATTGTAGCCCCAGTAATGAACCCCGAAGTTGGCAAGGTTTGTCAAGCAGCTGGTATTCCGTGGATGCCAGGCGTTATGACCGTTACCGAAATTTATAATGCTCGTGTGGCGGGTGCTGAGTTTATTAAAATTTTCCCAGGAGATGTACTGGGGGCTGGTTTTGTGAAAGCACTCAAAGGTGGGCCAATGCCCGATGCTCAGATTATGGTTACGGGCGGAGTTTCGCCAACGGAAGAAAGTCTGAAATTATGGTTTGGTGCGGGTACAACTGCCGTAGGAATTGGTTCGCAATTAGTACCGAAAGATGTTTTAGCTGCCAAAGATTGGGCAAAAGTGACTGAAATTGTGGGTAACGCTTTGAGCATTATTCAAGGGTTGAAATAAAATTCTCTATTAATCCTCCAGCTAAAGCATGAGGCAATTAACAAAAACGCTCCGAAAGAATATCTCTCGGAGCGTTTTTTTGTAGCACAATTCTCTGAATTGTAAAACTCTCACAATTCAGAGAATTGTACTATAATCAAGCATATACATTCAATGCCGCAGCTACTTCTCTAACGCCAATAGTGGCCATGTTAGAGAGGTGGGTCGTTACGTTTTCGGCAAATCCTTTGAGCTTACGGAGGTCGGTTCCCCAAAGTTGCTCGTTGCCCAAAACTGCATCTACCACTTCGTTTGGTTTATGGTTTTGCCATACTTCATAAAAATATTTTGCCGAATCGCACTGGATTGGGTAGAGTTCTCCTTCTTTTTCTCCGAAATATTTACCGTTTTCTTCTTTTACTGCCTTCATAAATAACAGGTAAGCGGCAAAACCACGAGTAAAATATTGCGGAACGGTGCTGAATTCTTTGTAGTAATTCAACAATAATGGAATATTACGCATCTGCATTTTCATAGTGTATTGCAGCGTAATGCTAATCCATTGATGGTCGAGGTACGGATTTCTGAATCTATCCAATACATCACGTCCATAGCGTTGAGCCACTTTGGCATCTATTTCATATGGAATTGCAGGAGCAATTTCCGACATCATCAAGTTTGTGATAAATTTCTCGGTCATATCATCGGCCAACGCTTCTTTCACAGTCGTAAAGCCCGATAAATATTCCATTCCACACATAAGCGTGTGCGTGCCATTGAGCATACGAAGCTTTAGTTCACGGAATTGCTCAATGTTACTGGCAATCTTCACGCCTTCGTCGACTTGAGCAAAAGATAAAACATCTTTTACTTTTTCGTTGCCTTGAATTGCCCAAAGTCTGTAGGTTTCGGCAACTAACAAAAGTTGGTCTTCGTAACCCAGTTTTTCTTGCAATTCGGCCAATGCTTCGCCTTTTGGCTTCCCTGGCACGATTCTATCAACCAATGAATTACAGAACGAATTTTCTTTTTCGAGCCATTCGATAAAATGAGTAGGAAGCTGATTGAAGTCTGCTACTTTTAAAACCAACCCTTTCAAAATATCGCCGTTTCCTACAATTAGTTCGGTAGGTACAATTACAACTCCTGCCTGTTTGTTTTGGAAACGCTCATACAGCCACGCCGTAAGTTTGGCAGGAAAAGAAGCAGGAGGCGACTGACGAATACTCTCTTCTACGTATTGAAGGCCAACTTCGGTAGTATTTGAAATAACTACTGAAATATTAGGGTCTTGGGCGGTTTCAAGAATCGAATTCCATTCTGATTGAGCAGAAAGCACTCGACTAATGGCCGAACTGACGATGTTTTCTTCGGTTGGAACGCCTTTGTCGATACCCCTTACACAAATCGTATAAAGATTATCTTGCTCGGCAAAAGCATCAGCTCCGCCCGAATCAGTTGATTTCACAACCACGATTCGTCCATTAAAAATCCCTTGTTTATTGGCTTTATCAATAAAATAGTCGCATAATCCACGAAGTAAAACCCCCGTACCAAATTGGAGAACTTTTTCAGGTAGTTGGAGAGTAGAACTGTCGGTTAGTAATTCTTTAGAGAGTTTCATTAAAAGTCAAAATGTAATAGATTGAATATAACAAAAGTAGGTACTTTATTAAGTTTCATCAACTAAAATTCAGTTAAATTATAATACTATTTTGTGATTTTATTGACTTATTAGGAATAATTCTACAAGAATAGTAGAATTGGATATTTAAAGGAGTAAAAGCAGCTATAATTAGATAGATTTTATAAAAAAAAAGGAGTAAAAACTAAGATGCTTCGTAAGTTCGTCAAGAAATCAGACGTTTGACTTGCTTGAAATTTTCCGTTTATCATCATTGAATTTTGCAGAAACCACGAAAAAGCCTAATTTCGCCACATAAACAAATAAAACTAAACCTGAAATGGAACAAATTTTTACAACGGCAGCTTTAACAAGTATTCTTACGTTAACACTATTAGAAATTGTACTTGGGGTTGACAACATCATCTTCGTTTCGATTATTTCATCGAAACTTCCACACACCGAACAGAAAAAAGCCCGTAGTATTGGCTTAATGATGGCAATGGCCATTCGTATTGCTTTATTATTTGTATTGGGCTGGATTTTGGGGCTTCAAACCGATTTATTTAATTTAAAGGATTTAGGTTTACCTTTCGACTTAGGTTTTAGTGGTAAAGATATTATATTATTGATTGGTGGACTTTTCTTGTTGTATAAATCTACTTCTGAGATTCACCAAAAATTGGAAGGTCACGAAGAAAACATCAGTGGTAAAAAGACGGCTTCTAAGCTCTCGAAAGCCATTTTTGATATAGCAATTATTAATATCGTTTTCTCAATCGACTCAATTATTACGGCCATTGGTATGACTGATAATATTATTGTGATGGCCGTCTCGGTAGTTCTTTCTACTTTTGCAATGCTGGCTTTTGCTGGAAAAGTGGGCGAGTTTGTGGAGCGTCACCCAACGGTTAAGATGTTGGCTTTATCGTTCTTAGTAATGATTGGTACATTGCTCGTAGCCGAGGCATTTAAAGTACACGTACCGAAAGGTTATGTTTACTTCTCGATGGCATTCTCGTTTTTGGTTGAAACGCTCAATATCAAGATGCGTAAAAACTCAAAACCAGTTGATTTGCACGACGAGATAAAATAAATAGACGATAGTCAATAGACCGAAAGTCGATAGTTTTTAAATGTAATTAAAAAAGCCCCTATCGGGGGTTTGGGGGTTGGGCTTTTATGAAGATATTTTCTTGGATATATACAATTTGGTGTGCATTTTGGTTTTTGGTAGTGTTTTTATTGCTTTTTCCTATTGTTTATGTTTGCTTGCAAAAAGAACAATGGAAACCAATTGCCCATTACTGTAATCGTATCTGGGGAAAGATTTTCTTTTTCGTGATTGGACAGCCCGTAAAAGTAATGTACGAAGCTGAACTTGACCCAAAACGTGCCTATGTTTTTTGTGCCAATCATTTTAGTTATCTTGATATTGCGATGATGGGTGTGGTCGTAAAAAACTATTTTGCGTTTATGGGCAAAAGTTCGGTGAAAAAAGTGCCTCTATTTGGGTATATGTTTACCAAACTTCACATTCAAGTAGATAGGTCGGCCAAAGACAGTAGAATAAAGGCATTGACTCGCTCTATAAAAGCATTAAAATCGGGGAGAAGTATTATGATTTTTCCTGAAGGGGGAATTTTTTCGACTAATTTTCCCGAAATGATTCAACCTTTTAAAGACGGAGCTTTCTCGATGGCTATCGAAAACAAAGTGCCGATTGTACCGATTTCACTCTTGGATAATTATAAAGTAATGCCCGATGTGCTATTCAAATGGCATAAAATCAGAGTAATTGTACATAAGCCAATTGAGACAACAAACCTAACAAAAGCTGACATAGATACCTTGAAAAAACAAGTATATGACGTGATTCAGCCAACATTAAATAAGTTTAGAGATTAAGAAAAATTAGGTGGGGAGGTACAGAGGTTCAAAGGCACAGAGGTTCAAAGTAAAAAACTTAATTTAGATTATTCATTTGCAGCTCTGACCTTTTGTTTTTTATTACTTTGCGTCTTTGTGCCTTTGTCACTTTGAACCTAAATAAAAATATGAAAATAGACCAAAAGACAGTTGAAAAAATGGCACATCTTTCTCGTTTAGAATTAAGCGAGCAAGAAAGCGAAAAAATGGTGGATGATTTATCGAAAATCTTGAATTGGATGGACCAACTCAAGGAACTCGATACCACAAACGTAGAGCCACTTACGCACATGAGCGAAGAAGTGAATGTGTTTAGAGAAGATATTGCTCAGAATGCTTTGCCAAGAGATAAAGGTTTGAAAAATGCTCCAAGCCAAAATGGTGAGTATTTTCAAGTACCGAAAGTAATAGAGTAGTAGTCCACAGTCGATAGTTGGCAGTCAACAATACTGTAAAAAGATTATTATTAATTTCTTACACAAAATAGAGTTGTCTAAGGTTGTAAGTTATACAGAAAAGGCTTGGATTTTCACAATCTAAGCCTTTTTTTGAAGACTGAGAACTAATAATTGAAGACTAACTTATCTGCTGATGGCGAGCCGCCCTGCCAAAACAAAACAAACTAATCGCTACCAAATAATGATAAACATCGGTTGGGTCAAGGATAGAATTGGGCATAAAACTTTTGTTATATGTAGCCAAAACTAAGGCTAAAACACCCAAAATAAGCCAAGAGCCTACCGCTGATTGACCTTTGATAAGTCCAAAAATGCCAATAATCAAAACCAACGGAATTGCGACCATTGATACTATCTGCAAGACTTTTGAATTATCGGCCAACTGCACCGTTCCGAAAATAATAAAACCTAAAGCCAATACGATGTATGTGGCATTTTTAGAAGCAATTTTTCGTTGAACTAACAAAAACGATGCATAAACTAAGCCAAAAGCCCCAGCCGTACCAGCTAAATGCTGAAAAAACTCTGAAACTGTTTTGGCGGGAGCGTAACCCAAAAATCGGATAACTCCGAAAAATGCTGCTGCCGTAATAGAAAGTACGAAGGCCTCCCAAAGTAAGCAAGTATTGAATTCGAGTTTTCGGAGATATTGAAAAAATACATAAATACCTGTGAGTGTAAGCACGGCATCGGAGATAGCATGAGTGATTTCCATCGTTTAGGATATAGGGTTTTGGTTGAATATACAAAAGATTTTAATCGTTTGGCGAAAAAAACAATCCTTTGTTTCAATAGCCAGCGATTTTAATCGCTGTGTATAAAAAAAGGTTAACTACCAAGCTGATAATTAACCTTTTCTTGCAGAAATATATGCGTTTTACATCAGAAACACAAACTCGCCGCTCCAAGCAAACCTGCATCATTGCCAAGAGTAGCTTTCTTGATAACGAGTGTTTTGAGGTAGTAAGGAGTCAACCAATATTCTAATTGTTTATTGATAGCTGGCATGATACAATCAAACGATGCCGAAAGACCGCCACCAACTAATATTGTCGTGATATCCAAAATACGAATCATTGAAACCAAGGCATTGCCAAGCATTTCGCCCACTTCGCTAAAAATTTGAAGAGCCAATTCATCGCCTTCGGCTGCTGCGGCTACCAAACCCGTTGTCGAGATAGTGCCATCATTAGGTAGCTGAGTTTTACCTGTATAGTTTGCTCTCATTTTATTAGCTAAATCGAGCAACTCGTTTTTACCGATATTTCTTTCCAGCACTTTGCCATTTTTTGATGGTACGTGGCCTGGCTCCATGGCATTTCCGCCACCGCCTTTGAAAACTTGTTTGTCGATGATTGCCGCTCCACCCACACCTGTTCCGAGCGTAACCATGATATAATCTTCTGGAATCTCTTCGTCTTCTCCGAAGTAATATTCGCCCAAAGCAGCAGCGTTTGCATCATTTTCGAGGAAAAAATCGCATTTCGGGAAGCGTTCTTTCAAATATGGTATAATTGGAGTGCCATCAATTTCAGGAATAGCCGTAATCTCTACTAACGTAGTACGGTCACGGGTGATAAGTCCTGGAACACCAATTCCGCATTTTTCTACACCTTTATTTTCCGCTAATTGAATCGCAATTGCATCGCCCAAACGCTCAACAAAGTGCCCTGATTTACGCCAGCTTGCCGTGTCGTGGCTATAAAAATTTGAAAGTTTACCAGTTTGAGCTTCAACAATGCCCATCTTGACGTTAGTGCCGCCTACATCAATTCCTAAATATTCGGTTGCCATTTAGCGTAAATTATAAAGTATTTAAAGGTCAAATATAAATGTTTTTTAAAAAAAATTAAGAATAAAATTTTCTTTTCCTTTTTTTGATAAAAATTTACTGATTATATGTCGCCACTTTGCGGACGCAAAACAATATCTTCGATAACGGCATTTTTCGATAAACTATAAGCACTCCAGATAGTTTCGGCAATATCAGCAACGGTCATGAATCGTTCTTCGGGAATTCCCGCACTTGCCCAACTATCGGTGTAAACAGCCCCTGGCATAACAGAGGTTACTTTTACTCCATAATCTTTCATTTCCTCACGCAAAACTTTACTGAAACCCAACAACGCAAACTTTGAAATACTATACGAACCACCATTTGGGTAGGCTTTCAAGCTCGCCACCGAACAAATATTAAAAATATGTCCGCTGTGCTGCTCAATCATTGTTGGGATTAGCCCACGAGTGAGGTGATAGGCACTATAAAGATTGGTTTCGATGAGTTGCTCTAAAACGCCATCGGCTTCTTCGTGTACGTTTCCAGGAATAAATGTGCCAGCGTTATTAGTCAACATTCCGATTGGCTGAGCTAAAGATTTGATAAACTCAGCAAAAGCGATTGCCTGAGATTTGATAGCTAAATCGGCTTTTTGTATATAGCAATTTACACCATACTGTGTTTCGATTGCTTGCTTTGTTGCTGTTAAATCGGCTTCGTTACGAGCTGAAATTACTACATCAAAATCATTTTTAGCAAATTGTTCGGCAATTGCCCGACCAATGCCACGTGTACCACCCGAAACTACTGCTAATTTTCTACTCATATTATTTTTTGCTTTTGGAAATTAGCTTTTAGCTATAATATTGAAAATTTGATAAGATATTTTCGAAAAGCTAATGGCTAAAAGCCAATAGCTACAAGCTCTGCTTTCTAATTCTCAGAAAAACCTCAAATATAGAACCATGAACCCTAAACAAATCGTTATCTTTGCAAATATCGTTAAAATTTAGCTAAAAACTATGTTATCAGTAATAGGAAGATATTTAATATTTCTGGGAAAACTCTTCACCCGACGAGAATCCTTGAAAGTTTATTGGGAAAGGTTCATTGATGAGTGTATTGGAATTGGGGTAAGTTCGGTGTTTATTGTGGCTATTGTGGCGGTATTTATCGGGGCGGTGGTTTGTGTGCAAACCCGTGCCAACTTGGTGAGCCCAGTTATTCCGATTTATGTGGTCAGTAATATTGTGCGAGACATGACCTTGCTCGAATTATCATCGACTTTTATGTGCGTGGTTTTGGCAGGAAAAGTAGGGTCGAATATTGCGGGTGAACTCGGCACCATGAAAATTACTGAGCAGATTGATGCTCTTGAAGTAATGGGTATCAACTCGGCATCTTATTTGGTTTTGCCTAAATTATTAGCTGCGGTTTTTACGTTTCCTTTGTTGGCTATTATTTCTGGCTTTCTCGGTATTTTAGGTGGATATTTGGCTGGAACGCTTTCGGGCATCATTACTCCCGAAGATTATATATATGGTATCCGATATTCATTTATACCTTTCAATGTCTTTATTTCTATCATCAAAGCAGTGGTTTTTGGCTTCTTGATTTCTACGATTTCGGCGTTTCAAGGGTATAATACACGTGGCGGTGCATTAGAA
>JALQYE010000019.1:0-23380 GCA_023254245.1 Emticicia sp. | reverse complement strand
TAAAGCAGTGGTTTTTGGCTTCTTGATTTCTACGATTTCGGCGTTTCAAGGGTATAATACACGTGGCGGTGCATTAGAAGTGGGTCAGGCCAGTACATCGGCCGTGACCAATAGTTGTATTGCGGTTCTGATTGCCGATTATCTCTTAGCTGAGCTTTTGACCTAATTAATGATAACTGGACAATAGAATTTAGACGAGAGACAAAAGATAAATATTTGTTAGCTTCTGTTGATTTTAGAATAAAGATAATAAACATTTAACAATTGCCCCCCTTTAGGGGCTGGGGGTTATGATTGAAATAAAAAATATATCAAAGTCTTTTAATGGCCGCATGGTATTAGATAATGTGAGCGGTTTGTTTAAGAAAGGCGAAACGAGTTTGGTTATTGGTGCAAGTGGTACAGGAAAAAGCGTATTATTGAAATGTATGCTCGATTTGGTTCGCCCCGAAGCTGGAACAACACTCTACGATGGTCGGGATTTTTATGTAGGTGACGAAGAAGATAAAAAAGATATTCGCCGAGAAATGGGCGTGCTTTTTCAAGGCGGAGCATTGTTTGATTCTAAGACCGTGCATGAAAATGTACAGTTTCCGCTCGATATGCTCACTAAAATGGGGGAAGGAGAGAAGAAAGACCGTGTAGAGTTTTGCCTACAAAGAGTTGGTTTGGAAGGAACTGGCGGAAGAATGCCATCGGAGATTTCGGGAGGGATGAAAAAACGTGTGGGTATTGCCCGTGCGATTGTGATGAACCCAAAGTATTTGTTTTGTGATGAACCGAACTCTGGCCTCGACCCGCTGACTTCGATAAAAATTGATGAATTAATCAAGGAAATTACTGATGAGTTTGATATTACGACGGTAGTCATTACGCACGATATGAACTCCGTACTTTCGATTGGCGATAAAATTATGTTTTTGCACAAGGGAAAAAAGCTTTGGGAAGGAAACAGCCAAACCATCATGGGCGATACCGTTCCTGAGTTAGAAGAATTTGTGTTTTGTAATAAAGCCCTTAGTTTGATGCGAGCGGGGAAATAACAAAAAAGGCTTAGAAATTTAATTCTAAGCCTTTTTTGTAGGACAAGTCGGGAGACTTGTGTTACTTCTTCACCATTTTATAAATCTGCTCACCCACTTCGGTTCTGATATTGAGTGAGCTAATTTTGCCATTATCACGAGTAGGATAAACTCGGTTTGATAAGAATGTGTAAACAAAATTATATTTCGGCTCAACCCAAACGAATGTACCTGTAAAGCCCGAATGTCCGAAACTTTCGGGTGATGCTGATGTCGGGCCATTTCCTACTTTCGGATTAAAATCTAACTTATCGAAAGCAATAGCACGGCGATTTTTAAGTTCTGGGAATTGGTACTTTGTACACTCCGCCAACACTTCAGGTTTGATAAATTGCGTGCCACCGTAATATCCTTTTTGCAAATACATTTGCATGAGTTTCGTTAGGTCGTTTACATTTCCGAAAAGACCAGCGTGCCCCGAAACTCCATTTAACATTCCAGCACCTTCATCATGTACGTACCCGTGAATAAGGGTTTTTCTGAATAGAGTATCTTTTTCTGTTGGTACAATTTTATCTTTTGAGTAGAAACGTAATGGATTATAAGTCAGAGAGTTAGCTCCGATTTGCTTGTAGGTTTTGTTTAGGTAATCTTCCCACGGCATACCTGTCAAGGTTGCCATGAAAGTTGGGTATGTATAGTAATGCAAATCACTATAAACATAACCTTGCTCGGGCTTCAGAGGAGATTTTTCGATGGCATCGAAGATAACTTTTTGGTAGTCTTTATGTAGCCAAAGAGAATCAGATATTTGTACTGAAAAATCAGCCGATTGTTTAGTAGAAAGGGTATTTGGCTTCCAAACCATTGTTTTTGGAGAAAGACAGTCCTTCCAGAGATTTTTGTC
Organism: Emticicia sp.; assembly: GCA_023254245.1. GTDB lineage: Bacteria > Bacteroidota > Bacteroidia > Cytophagales > Spirosomataceae > Emticicia. The sequence goes on along the minus strand of JALQYE010000019.1, from coordinate 21,451 downwards.
AGTCTTGATAGCTTTAGCAAGCAGAAGATTGTATTTCTTCTTGCTCATAAAAAACTTTTTCTTGTACTGAGAAGCATATTTTTCTTTGAAAATCACACTGTTTTTAACAGTATTTACGGAGTCGATGCAGTCATTCCAAAAAGCAATCCAAGCTTTTAGGCCAGCTTTGTGCGTAAGCATATCACGGAAACGCAAGTTGGCTTTATTTCCATCGGCATATTCTGGATAATAGTCTTTAAATGTTTTGTCTAAATCAAATTTTCCTTCGCTCATTAATTGCATGACGGCCAAAGCTGAGGTACTTACTTTCGTAACCGAAGCAAGGTCGTAGAGGTCGGTTAAATTAACAATTCCTTTTGTGCTTGCTTTCGATGAGTTAATAGCTGCGTTTGCATTTGCCTTTTTCACAGCTTCATCCATTACATCATTTTTATTATCAGCTTTAAATTTAGCATCAGCATTTGCTAAAATAGCTCCATTAGCTGCCTCAAAAGTATGAAACCCAAAAGCTTTCTGGTAAATTACTCGGCCATCTTTGGCCACTTGCATGGTTGCTCCTGGGTAAGCCTTTTCACGAAGACCAAGATTGATAACGGAGTCGATTCTTCGGTTAAACTCTACGCCATCGAGTCCGACCATTTCGGGTATTCCGTATGCTAACCTTCCAATTGATTTTGTGCTTTCTCCCATACCATATTTATAGGTATTATTGATAGAGACGGGCAGTTTTCCCAAAATCGGAATTGCCCCAAAAATTGCTTGGGCAGCAGCTTCTTCCATATAATTGGTTAGTTGATAGGCCATTACGATGGCTTTAGATTTTTCTAAATCATCAAATTTATCAAGCGTATAAGGGTTGCCAAAAATAGTTGTAATTGCCTTACCAGTATTTACGAGTGCTTTTAGTGCCTTTTTATTGGCATCAGTAATACCATATTTGGCGGCTGGACGAATATTATTTAGGTGTAAGTTTACCAAAATCAAATCATAGTTTTTGGTTTGTTCCAAAACCTTATTGATGCTTGAATCTGGGGCATTTGGTGGCAGTAAAAAATGGTCGATAGTGGTATAATTATCAGTCATTTTTTGGAAAGCCGTTGGCTGCACAGCGTCAATCGAAACCGTAGCTATGCGTTTTGTTAAATCCTTGATTGGTAGTGTTTTATCATCATTTTTAACCAAAGTGATTGTTGCCTCGGCCAGCTGACGGTTGAGTAAATCAGATTGAATCGTGTTTAAATCAGCGAGTAGGTTTTGCATGTCGGTTGGGCGATATTTATCCAATCCAACCCATGATTTTGCCATCAGGATTTTACGCACACGAAAATCAATTTCTTCCATCGAAATTTCTTTGTTTGCAATAGCCGCTTTTATTGCTACAATCGCACCTTCGGCATCTTCAAAGGTTTCAAGAATATCATTTCCTGCTAAAACCGCTCTTACATTAGCTTCGCCTTTCGAGAAATACTTGATTGCCCCTTGCATATCCATGGCATCGGTAAACGTCAAGCCCTTGAAATTGAGGTCTTTACGCAGAATATCGGTAACGATTCTCTTAGAAAAAGTTGCGGCTAAATTTTTATTCGTATCCAATACAGGAACACTTAAATGAGAAGTCATGATTCCACTCAAACCATTCTCTATCAGTTTTTTATACGGATAAAACTCTACTTCATTTAGGCGTTTACGGTCGTGCGGAATCAATGGCAAATCGAAGTGCGAATCAACGCCCGTATCGCCGTGACCAGGGAAGTGCTTAGCCGACGTAAGCAAATGTTCGCTATTCATGCCTTTCATGTAGGCGAGGGCTTTATTAGCAACATCTTCTTGGTTTTCGCCAAATGAACGAAAATTGATAACAGGATTGTTGGGATTTATATTAACATCAACCACGGGGGCATAATTGATGTGCACACCGATTCGGCGGCATTGTTTGGCTACTTCTACGCCCATTTCGTAAAGTAGTTTTTCATTACCTTGCATTGCTCCGAGTGTCATTTGGTACGGAAAACGCACCGTGCTGTCCAATCGCATGGCCAAGCCCCATTCTAAGTCCATGCCTATCAATAAGGGTACTTTTGAGAGTGTTTGAAGCTCATTTACAATACGAGCTTGGACCGTTGGTGGAGCAGCAAACATCACAATTCCACCAATTCGGTTATCTTTTACCCAACGTTTGAGTTTCTCTACGTCGTGTGGGCGGCCCGATGTATTACCACGAGGCATGAGTAATTGCCCGATTTTTTCATCGAGCGTTAGTGTTGCAAAAACCGAATCAACCCAACGTTTATTATAGTGTGTCAAGAAATCAGGTTCTTTTTGGGCAAAACTTGATAAAGTGTTGATAAGTAAGAGGATAAGGAAAAAAAGTTTTTTCATTAATGAGTTAGGTTTGATGATTAGTGAATCATTACCCAAAGTAAATAAAAAATCACCAAAAAACCTTCGTTTTCTCATGCCCACGAGAGTACAGGACTTTAAAAGTCGAGGATTATTTTATCTTCGATAAAAGACTTGTGTACTACATACTGAGAAAAATTCTTGTTTCTTTAATACCGTTTATTTTAGCTTTGACAACAATTTGTAAGGTTGTCAAAGCTAATTTCTCAAAAAAATATTTGTCTTAAACTTCTCCTTTCAATAAGGTTTCCTGCCAAACTGCCATACAAAAGTGCCTTGGCATGAGTATTGAACTATTAAATTTCCCCATAAATATTTTAATTGTCAGAAAGGTTTTGTATTTTCACTCTGACAATCTGTCAGATAATCTTTGTTTCGTTAAAAACACTGATTATCAAGATTTATGGAAAAGCATTGAAAATCAAGATTATAACAGCAACGAACCCGTTATTAAAATTAGATGATAAAGACTCCACTGCTCAAACCAGCGAAATCAATAAAATCAGTTTCAAATCGACGGTCTAAAAATATAGTGGTGAATGAATAGAGAACTTATCTCAAAGCTCGTAATGGCAAGACAAGACGTCGAAAACGTCGAAATGATAGAAATTGCTTCGCCTGAAGAAGTAATGGAAAACGAAGATAATTTGCCGGCTGATTTGCCCCTTTTATCTTTGCGTAATACTGTTTTGTTTCCTGGAATTGTAATACCCGTAACGGTAACTCGCCAGAAGTTTATTAAAATGGTAAAAAAAGCTTATCGCACCGACCGCACGGTTGGCGTGGTAGCACAGGTACGCCACACACAAAATGAGCCAACGCCCGACGACCTCTTTAAGGTTGGTACGATTGCCCATATCTTAAAAATGATAGTGCTTCCCGATGGCAACGTAACAGTTATTATTCAAGGCCGTCGTCGTTTTGAAGTGCTCGAATATACTCAAACCGAGCCACACCTCATGGCTAAGGTAAGATATATTGCTGAGAGTTTTCCGAACGTACGCAAGAAAGAAACAAAAGCATTGATTCAGAGTTTGAAAGAGGCTTCTTACAAAATTTTGAACCTCAATCCCGATATTCCACGTGATGCCCAAATGGCTATCAGCAATATTGATAGTCCGAGCTTCCTTACGCACTTCCTTTCGTCGAATCTTAATATCGAAATCAGCGAAAAGCAATTACTGCTTGAAACATTCGATGGTGGCGAGCAAGCCCACAAACTACTCGAACACATGATGAAAGAAATTCAAGTGTTGGAAATCAAGCGAGACATTCAGAGCAAAGCCAGTATTGATATTGACCAACAGCAAAAAGAATATTATTTGCGTCAGCAAATCAAGGTTTTGCAGGAAGAGCTGGGCATGGAATCGCCTGACCAAGAAGTAGAAAAACTTCGTGCAAAAGGCTCGAAAAAGAAATGGACAAAAGAAGCCAACGACCATTTTAATAAAGAATTAAACAAAATTCTACGTATGAATTCGATGTCGCCCGAATACGGTGTTTCGTTGAATTATGCTGAAACAATGGTTGATTTGCCGTGGGGTGAATATACGAAAGATAATTTTGACCTTAAACGTGCCAAGAAAATCTTAGATGCCGACCACTCAGGCCTTGAAAAAGTAAAAGAGCGTATCATTGAGTATTTGGCAGTTTTGAAGCTCAGAAATGACATGAAAGCCCCAATTTTGTGTTTGTATGGCCCCCCTGGAGTAGGTAAAACTTCTTTGGGGAAATCAATCGCAAAAGCTTTGGGTAGAAACTACGTCAGAATGGCTCTTGGTGGCTTGCACGACGAAGCCGAGATTCGTGGACACCGCAAAACCTACATCGGTGCAATGCCAGGTAAGTTGATTACGAATCTTCAAAAAGCAAAATCATCGAACCCTGTTTTTGTACTCGACGAGATTGATAAAGTAAATCGTGACCAACGTGGCGACCCTTCGTCGGCCTTGCTCGAAGTGCTTGACCCTGAGCAAAATAATGCGTTCAAAGATAATTATTTGGAAGTAGATTACGACCTCTCGAAAGTGCTTTTCATTGCAACGGCCAATTCGCTCGATACGATTCAAGGGCCATTGAGAGATAGAATGGAAATCATCGAAATTTCGGGTTATACCGTTGAAGAAAAAACCGAAATCGCTCGTAAACACCTCGTGCCGAAGCAGTTAGAGCAGCACGGAATCAAGGCCAAAGACCTAAAAGTTGATGATAAAGCCATTCAGAAAATAATCGAAGGCTACACTCGTGAGTCGGGCGTACGTCGTTTGGAGCAGCAAATTGGCTCATTGGTTAGAAAAGTGGCGAAAGCCATAGCCATGGGCGAAGAATATCCGAAAACGGTAAAGGCAGAACACGTAGAAAAAATGCTCGGTGGTATCATTTTCGATAAAGATTTGTACGAAGGAAACGAGGTGCCAGGTGTAGTAACAGGCTTGGCGTGGACCTCGGTAGGTGGCGATATTCTTTTCATCGAATCAAGCCTAAGCCGTGGACGTGGGCAGTTGACACTTTCGGGACAACTGGGCGATGTAATGAAAGAATCAGCCATGACGGCACTTTCTTACTTGAAATCGCACGCAGATGGTTTAGGAATTGATTATAGAATTTTTCAACATTACGACCTTCACGTACACGTTCCGCAAGGAGCAGTGCCAAAAGATGGCCCTTCGGCGGGTATCACGATGCTTACTTCAATGGCCTCGATGTTCACCCAACGTAAGATTAAGCCAACCACCGCCATGACTGGCGAGATTACGCTTCGTGGAAAAGTATTGCCAGTTGGCGGTATCAAAGAGAAAATTTTAGCAGCCAAACGTGCGGGAATAAAAGACATCATTATGTGTTATAAAAACCGTAAAGATGTGGAAGAAGTAGGCGAAGCATATACCACAGGATTAACTTTTCACTACGTTGATTATGTAGAAGAAGTGCTTGAAATTGCTCTTTTACAAGAAAAAGTGGCTAATCCGTTGAATTTTATCCTTCCCGAAGAAAAGAAAGAAACAAGTCCATCGTCGATGGAGGTTGCCGTTGTATAAAAGAGTTTGATACTCATTTAAATAAAGTGCTAATAAAACAAAGATGCCTCTTAGATTTCTCTGAGAGGCATTTTGTTTGTGAAGAGAATCTTAATTTTTGTTGACTCTCAACACTTTCTTCTTATTTCCAAGACGCATATCAATCAGGTAATTCCCCGTAGGGAGGTTTGTTGGATTTAGTATAATTTCTCTTTCTGATTCAGTTAAAGTTTGTTGATGAACTTCACGGCCATTCATATCAAGCAATCGAAGATTCATGCCCGTAGTTTTTGATTTTTGGAAATCAATAATGAGTTCATTCGTAAACGGATTTGGATAAGCCATTGCGTTGATTTCTTCAGTTAATTCTTCGCTAAATTTTACTTCCCCTGCTGCTTCGCTTGTGGCACGTGCCTGTGCTACAACTGGCGTAGTACACGAAGCACTTTGGGCGTTACCTGTGCCTGTTGGTGTAAATGTTGAAGAATTACTCATAATAATTTTATCAATTCGAGTACCATCTTCACGCATCCAAACATTAAGCGTATGATAGCCAGTGGTCGGAATATTTACCGAAATTCTAACTGAATTTATAGAACCAACCCATGTCCAGCTTGTGCTGCCATTATTATAATTTCCAGTAGTTGTCATAGTGTTCGTACGGCCAACTCCATCAATGCCCACATGGAAAGAATCATCGTTGGTTGTTTGACTTCCTGCGGCCATTCTTACCCAAATATAGTAAGTGCCTGTTGTATTGAAATAAATTGGATAGTCCATACGAGGGCCATTCAGAGATGTTCCTGTATTTACACTTGTTCCTGATGTTGTCATGCAAACACCACCTGATGCTGTGCTTACGCTTAGTGTTGTCCAGGTTCGGCTGGCGGCCGTGCCTGTGCCTGCAATTTTAGTATTGAAGTTTTCGGCCTCCACAGAAACTAAACCAGCAGTTTCGTTGAAACATTTAGCTGGCGTACAAGTAGATAATTGTGCTGTTGCTCCTGGACAATAGGTGGTGAAATTTGCTGAAGGCGAGAACACACTTGTTGAAGTACTACAAGTGGCATTTACTTGAAATTCGTGAGTGGCGTATGCCCCTAAACCATTGACTACTAAACTTCCTGTTGTAGCAGTAGCTGTTGACCAAGTGCTACTACCAATAGGGCGGTATTGGATAGCGTAGGAATTAGCCGACGGAACGGCTGCCCAAGTGAGTGTTGCTCCAAAACTACTGATTGCCGAAGCTGCAAGCGAAGTAGGCGTTCCACATAGTGTTTTGAAAGAACCAATGGAACTAAAACCACCGCACGATGAGCGTACACGCCAGTTATAATCAGTAAAGCTACTAAGGCCACTCAAAGTTGCCGATGGGCTACTTACGGCAATTTCGGTACTCCAAGTGGTAGCAGCAGCGGTTTTATAAGAAACATAGTAGGTAGTGGCGGCACTAAGCCCTGCCCATGATAAAGTAGCTGTTGAGGCAGAAATACTATTAGTTGTTAGATTAGTTGGTAAACCACAATCGTAAATCAAAGATACCGTATCGGTTTGTGCCGAAAGTCCGTTATTAACAGTCAATAAAAATTTTAGAGTTGTACCTAATGCTGTACTCGAATCAACGGTGAAATTTATACCATCGGCTTGGGTTTGTAGCATGGTTAGGTTAGCATATGTTTTAGGACTACCAACCGAAGTAATTTGTGGTGAAACAGGTGCTAATGAAACCGTATAAGTAGTTGGTTTTACGCTGAAATTTTGAAATTGATAAGCCACCGATGCCGATAATGTGCTAAATGAAGTATTGCTCGGTGTTGCTTTGGCATAATACGTTGAAACTCGTAAGAGTTTCTTATTCATTTCGATAGTGGCATTACACAACGGCAAAATACGTGATGATGCTGGCCAAAAACCATCAGTTGAAGAGCCAATTTCTGGCGTAAAACCATAGATTTTACCTTTGGTTGTTTGTTCATGATAAAGCCAATCGCCAGCCCCACCGTTTGACAAATAGGCCAACGTTTCCCAAACATTACCCGTTTTAAACGCATTTTCTACTGTAAAATAAGTGGCCATTTGCCCAAGTAATGCCTTTTCTGGGTTTGTGTTGGTTTTTTCCCATTCATTTGGATAAATACAATAGTTGCCATAAGAGTGGAAACTAAATGTTGTAACAATACTATGTTGGTTATAAAAGTTTCGCATGGTAGCAGTTTCAACTTCAGAGAAGCCAGAGGTCCCTCTATATGTATCAGAGCTTGTTGTACCCGAAGAGCCAACATTATCTAAGCCCCATTTATATCCATAATTACGATTCAAATCTACTCCATAAGTGCCGTTTCCGTTGTTTTTTCTGTTTTTTCTCCACATTCCACCACCATTTGGGTTTGTCGTATAATTATATACGTATCCATCAGGGTTCACGCACGGAATGATATAAATCTCTGAACTGTTCAAAAGGGTTTTGATTTCTTTATCGGTATTATAGTTTTCGAGTAGATGCCACATTAAGAATATCAGTTGGCTCATGCTCATCGGTTCACGGGCGTGGTGAACTGCATTCAAGCATACTTCTGGCTCATTTTCGTCTTGGTCTGGGTTATCACTAATTTTAACCATGTATAGCGGACGCCCTTCAACCGAATTTCCAATACTTGTTTTTGCCGAAATTAGATTTGGGTATAACGCTCGCATTTGGTCGAGTATATTGGTCATTTCTTGTAGGGTATAAAAACCCGCATACGAACCCAGCGTGAAGTTATTTGGAGTAGCTACATCGACTTTCGCTTTGATATTTTTTCGGTCAATCTCAGCATTGATTTTCTGATAGCTTTGCTCCAAGTCTTTGATGATGTATTTGAAGCTAATTTTATTCTTCTTAAGCAGAGTAATATCTCGGTCAGATACCTCTGCCGTAAAGTGTAGCTTGTCTTCATAGCCAAAGTGGTCGATTTCGAGACCGTTGTTGAGTAGGTTTTCGAGTTGGTTAGGTTGAATTTCAGCTTCAATGCGGTGGTACTTTAATCTTTGGGCGTTGGTGTCGAAATAGCATAGGGTCAACAGCCCCAAAATGACTTTTAGGAGTAGAGTTTTTTTCATGTCCAGCAACACAAGAGTTATAAATAGTATTAGATTCTATTGTGAATTTATATGAAAAAAAATATAAAACATTAGTCTTAGCCTAAATCTTATCGGAAGGTAGCAGTTTAGTTTTAAAAGAAAAATGACGCCTTCGCTTTAAGCGAAGGCGTCATTCATAATAATTTTTCCTGAAGGAGTGCTTTAGTTCTTCTCAGCACCCTGTACTTTTGATGCCCCTCTTTGTGGAATACCTGGTTGAGTAATCTCAAAATTCTCTTTCGTTTTAGCATCTGCTACCATCTTACGCACATCGGCCAAGAGTTTTTTGGCATCATAAATTACACCGTCTTTTACTGTGTATTTTACACCTCCAACTCTTGTAACTTCGTTTTTATCATTTACTTTGATAGCCCCAGTACCGTAAAGTGTTTTAAGATTGGCCAACGGATTCTCTTCAGTAATCACAAAGTCAGCCAGTTTTCCAACTTCAACCGAACCAATTTGGTCAGCCATTCCGAGTGCTTCGGCACCTTTGATAGTTGCCGCACGAATCACTTCGAGTGGGTGGAAACCTGCTTCACGCAATAATTCAAGTTCACGAATGTAGGCAAAGCCATATAATTGATAAATAAAACCAGAATCTGAACCAGTCGTTACACGACCGCCTTTGTTTTTGTATTCGTTCACGAAACGCATCCAAATACGATAATTCTCTTTCCAAGCTACTTCTTGCTCAGTACCCCAATTTAACCAATACGAACCGTGCGAAATTCTACTCGGCCCATAAAAACGCCAAACGGCTGGAAGGGTATATTCGTCGTGCCATTCGGCTCGGCGGGCAAGCATTAACTCACGATTAGCTTCGTAGATGTTGAAGGTTGGGTCAAGCGTAAAATCAAGCTTTAAGAGCTCGTCCATTACCTGATTCCATTTAGCCGAACCTGGCTCGGCAGATTGTTTCCAAAGTTTTCCTGCTTCTTCAAAACGGTTCTGTTCGTTGTTGTAATTATAATCGGCAGGATAATTTTGTAAAGTACGTTCATCAAAAAGAGCTTCTGGTAAGCCGTACCAGTGTTCCATTGATGTTAAACCCGCTTTTGCGGTGGCCAGTACATTCATTCGTGCCACTTCTAATTGAGCATGGTGGCAAGCCGAACGGAGTCCGATTTTTTTGTTTTCTTCTAAAGCTGCTCTAAAAACCGCAGGCTCTGCTCCAAAAAACTTGATACCATCTGCTCCTTTGGCGGCATTATCTCGCACCCATTGGCGAGCCTCCTCAGGTGTAGTGATGGGTTTATCGCTTCCCATTCCAAAAGCAGTGTAGGCCTTGATACGTGGAGCCGTGATTTCGTTTTTCTCACTTCTGCGTTTTTGGTCGAGTGTCCAATCGAGTCCATTTCCTGCCGATGGGTCACGAATAGTCGTGATGCCATGGCCAAGCCAAAGTTTGAAAACGTATTCGGCAGGTGTTCCTTGTTGTTTTCCACCGATGTGGCCGTGCATATCCACAAACCCTGGCATCAGATACATGCCCGTACAATCGAGTTCTTTATCACCTTCATTGAGTTTTGGACGACTTTTCGGCTCAATTGGCACGCCTGGGTAGCCCACTTGTTTGATTTGAGCAATCTTATTTTTTTCAATTACTATATCTACTGGCCCAACGGGTGGAGCTCCTGTACTATTAATGAGCGTTACGCCCCGAATAATGGTACGGTTGGCATATTCGCCTTCGGCACGATTAGGTGCTTTTTCGATTTGGCCAAGTGCAATGGTTGAACTAAATGTAAGGAGAAGCGTAATTTTTTTTAGCATAGTATTTGACGGCTCACCGCCGTGATAGGTTTTAGCAAATTTAATCATCATTTATCAGATTCATAATTTTTGATTAATTTTTTCGAAGAACACTCTAACAACGTACCTTTTCTATCAAGTAAGTATATTAGAAAAATACAATAAAAGTTACGCATTAGTATTTAATTTCTATAAATTGCACTATTCTACACAGAATAGAATTGATTCAAATCTATGGAAATTATAGGGTTTATATTGGCTTTTGTTATTGGTATAACGCTGGGTTTGGTAGGGGCAGGTGGCTCTATACTAACCATTACTGTATTGGTCTATATTCTTGGTGTTTCGCCAACTATGGCTACTACCTATTCACTTTTTATCGTTGGGGTTACATCCTTAGTGGGCTCGATTGATTATTTTCGGAAAGGTTTAGTTGATTTACAAAAAGGCCTTTTCTTTTCATTTCCTGCCTTCATTATGGTGTTTTTGATGCGAAAATTCGTAATGCCACATATTCCAGAAGTGGTTTATCAATCGGCTGAATTTACGTTTTCAAAAAACTTAATGGTGATGCTTTGTTTTGCACTTTTGATGATTGGTGCATCTTATTCGATGATTCAAAGCAACAAAAAACCAAGCGAGCAAGTTGGGGATAAGGTTAGCTATTGGATGATTTTTGTGGAGGGGATTTTGGTTGGAGTTCTAACTGGTTTTGTTGGTGCAGGCGGAGGCTTTATGATTATTCCAGCAATGGTTGTTTTTGCCAAATTACCAATGAAAAAAGCCGTTGGAACATCACTTCTGATTATCACGATTAATTCTGTGTTTGGTGCAATCGGTGATTTTTCGGCGGGTATAGCTCTCGACTGGTATTTTTTGACGAAATTTGCAGCATTGACCATCGTAGGGATTTTAACAGGGGGCTATTTATCGAAAAAAATAGATGGCGACCAACTAAAACCCGCTTTCGGATGGTTTGTGCTAATAGTTGGGTGCTGGGTAATTATCAAAGAATTACTCTTGCATTAATTTTCTCAGCAATTTTTACCTATTTAAAGTCTCTTTTTAAATCAATATAAATGAATAAGTTAGAAGCAGCCGTTAAAATGAAATGTCCAAATTGCCACGAAGGTGATATGTTTGAATCGAAAAACCCTTACGAATTTGGAAAAATGACCACCATGTATGAGCATTGCCCGAAGTGTGGAATTAGATACGAAAAAGAAATGGGTTTTTTCTATGGAGCAATGTATGTGAGTTACGCGTTTAATATCGCTTTTTTTGTGATTGCTTTGGTAGCGTATTATTTGTATTTCGAGACTCGTGTCGATTGGAAAATATTCATTGGTGGATACCTACTTTTTACAGTTTTGGTAGCTCCACTTATGTATCGACTTTCTCGCTCAATCTGGTTGCAGATATTCTATTAATGATAAAGAAAAAGGGCTGATTTCTATACCAAATCAGCCCTTTTTCTTTATTTCTTTCCTTCGTACGCTATCCCAAATGTCCAGCGGAAGTCATTATTTTGTCTGCCTGGTACTACAATACTTTCATAAGAGTTTTCGATGGTACTACGGAAACTAATGTGTTTCGATAATTGGTATTTTAGAATCAAATTGCCATTCCATCGGAAGTTTTTTTCGGTAATACTTGGTTGAATAAACAAAGTGTGCGAAATACTGGCTTTGCCATCTTTAAAAGTATATTCGCCAAAGAGCCTTGTTGAGTTACGCCAGAGATTTCGGTCGGGAAATTTTTCGTTGATGACGAAGTCAGTTTTTTCGTAAAGTAAAACGTCGGTTACTGAGATGTAGGCGTGGTCTTTTTGAAGTAATTTTAGCCCGACACCAGCGGCTCCAATGAAACGGTCATTGATTTTTCGGAGATTACTTTTTTCGTAGGATGTAAAAGCCAAGTAATAAAATTTTCGCTCGTGCAAAATACTGGTTCGGAGGTCAACAAAAAGTTCTTTTTCGGCTAAAACTTTATTTTGTTGCCCGTAAATGTACGATGGACTACTCGAAAACTTAATTATTTTGCTGTTATTGAAATCTAAAGCTGATGAAAACTGAATCAATGCCCGATTGACGTTACCAGAAGTATAAGTACCATCAGTGGCTATTCGATAGCGAAATTTGGCTGGCGTATCATCTTTTTCTTCCTCGTCTCCCTCTTCGTCATCACCCTCTTCTTCGTCATCACCTTCTTCGGTAGAGTCTGCAGGCATTGTGGTATTCGATTTGATAGGTTGGAGTGTATCAGATGGGGCATCTTGGGCGTTAGTAGTGAAGTAGAATAAAATCAGCAAACAAGTTAGTAATTGTAGTTTCATGTTTTTTTGTTTAGAGGTTAGTGTTGCAAAACCGCTCATCGCTCTAATTTAGGGCTTTAAATAGCTTTGCTTTAATTTTGAACAAAAATTGCATTTCTTTGCTGATAAAACAATTTTGTGCTTATAAAAATCAATCAATCCACCTTCATCAACGAATAGAACATAATAATTATGAATTTTGCTAAATATATTTCGGTCATTGCTATCAGTATGCTCAAGTTTATGGGGGGGCCGTTGACGGGACTAACATTAAATCTTAATTGGATAGAAACGGCTATTTGCTCAGTAATTGGAATGATGATTACGGTAGTATTAGTAATTTATTCGGGCGATTTTCTGCAAAAATTATTCAGAAAAGATAACCCCAAGAAATTTACGAGAATGACTCGCTTTGGCGTGAAAATCAGACGCAAGTTTGGGCTAATTGGCATTGCTTTTCTTACGCCAATTTTGTTTACACCACCCGTTGGAGCTGCATTGAGTGTAGCGTTTCGTTACGATAAAATAAAAATTATTCTACAAATGCTTACCAGTGCAGTTGTTTGGGCATTGGCACAAACCCTGTTTTTCTATTTTGTTAAAGACCTGATTTTTAAGTAAACTAATCTATTTTAGTGATTCTGATGGTTTTGATTACCACCGAATCTCGGCTTACTTCTAAGATATAGTTGCCCGATGGAATATTGGACTGCCCTAAATCAATGTAGGCGGTTTTATCTACAATCGTGATGTATTCTTTCTTGATTGCCTGTTTTTTGCCATTAACGGTATAATATGCAAACGTAAGTTTTTCGGCATCTTCGGTTTCTGGGATTTTTACATTACAAATTTTACCAAACGGATTTGGGTAATTTACCCACTCGTTAATGATATTGCTACTCGCATTATTGAGCGACGCTTTTACTGAAAACGTGACTGTTTTCGAGGTTACTACTGAGTCTCGCTTATATGCTTTAGCACTCAAGGTATAGTTCCCGACGGGAAACTTCGCTCCACGGCCTTCGCCAAAGACATTGTACGGCAGTTTATCCGAGCTTCCTTTAAAGCGGTAAGGACCCGTAATATCAAACACAAAGTTGACCGAATCTAAATTGCATCGAGCAATGATATTGAGCTTCTCAGGAAGGGCATCGAGATACAATACTCGATTATTAGTAATGTAGCCGTATGGCTCAATCGGAACATCGAAGTAGTCGCCTTTGATTAATTCTAAATCAACTACTGGGGGAACAATATCTAAATAAATATACGATTCAATGCTTCCGCCACTGTTATCATATACTCGCACTTTTATCTTGTATTTGCCCAAATAGGGGGCTTTTCCTTGGAAATTGACCTCAAAACGATTGAACCCAACCCATGTAGGCGACTCTACGATTTCGATGAAAGAAATGAATCCATCGGTATCGAAAAATAAGTTTTCGGGTAATCGAAACTGAAAATTTTGATTAACCACAATTTCTTTGGTATAGTCTTGTAGCGTAACAACAGGGAGTTGATTAGGCGTATTAGGATTAGTAACAATGGGTGGTGGTGGCGGTGTAACTACTGGGGTAGTTTCAACAATATCGGGCAATGGATTCTCGATTTTCTTGTTATCGTTCAGAATATCTTCATCAAGCTTTATTTTTATCTTATAAGTACCATTGGCCGATTTGTTTTTCCAGTCATTAAATACAAACTCACGGTTATCAATCAACTGCGAAACACGGTAGGTAACAGAGTCTTTAAAAGAAATGGCGGGACTTGGATTGTAAAGCGTGCGTGCTGCCTCTTTTACTGCGGGCAGAATCTTCTCAAAATCGGTACCATTATCGTATTCAACCAATAGCAGCATGAGTTCACAGCCATATTCTACATTTTGCTTGACGTAATTAACCAAATCATCGGATGTGGGTAAGTCAAAAAACGCTGCTTCGGCATAAAATTTTTGATTAGGGGCAACATTATTATATCCTAAGTCTCGCTGAAAACCATCGTTCACAATCTTAAAGAAGTCGGCTTTTCGGCTCAAATCCTTGAATAAAAATGTGCCTCGTTGTAAGGTTAAGTTATCGGCAATGCCTCCGTATTCGGCTGCTATCTTGTAGGAAGGCTCAACTGCTTTAATCGTGGCAATGATTTGCTCGTAGTAGTCTCGAATCATCAAGTGCCTAAACAAATACCAATCTTTGCCACGTTGCCCTCTGAATGAGTCTTGGGCATTCCACCAATTTACGTAAGGCTCAACTTCCGAAAAACTTTTGTAAGAAGTACCCCAATAGCTATTAAGCGTACGAATAGTAGTATATTTTTCTTTGGCCCAATCTCTAAATTTTATCATTGACCATTTCGAGTGGTCGAAAAGAGCCATGTATTCTTTTTCGGGCCATTGCTGATTTTGATACGTAAAACCTAATTCGTGCTGCGGAGTATTTACTACTGATATATAAATTATCTTGCCATTTTTTTGAAGATTCTTGTAGCGTTCGGCTACTTCCCTCACAAAATCTTTGGCTTTTTCGATGGATGCTTGGTGAGCAAAACTAAAGTGATTGTTATCGTAGTAGTTTGTTAGAGGTTTTCCTCTAAAATCCATCACGGCGTCGTCGGCTGTCCAGAATCCTTTTATCGCACCGAAATTTCGTCCAAGATGCACTCGAATGGCTATTTTAACACCTAAATTATTGATAGCATGATTAATCTGATTATCGAGTTGAGCCCAGTTCGGTTTTGAGTTGGGTTGCGGATACACCCGTTCCCACCATACGGTTAGCATGACCGAATTACACCCATTGGCCACCATTTTATTCATGACAGGTATGCCATGGTTGAGGTCATCGCTCAAGTTTCCTATGCCATGACAGACGTATTTCTGAGCGATTATTGGTGTTGGTGCTACTAAGATTAGAACCAAACACAAAAAAGACAGTAATGAAGAGCCTCGCATAAGTTTTTGGGTCGATTTGTTTGATTATCTTTTCGGAAAATCATTTTTTTTGGCAAATATATGCCTGAATTACTGGTTATAGCCTACTTTTTGGGTAGTAATGCTATTATTCGATTGATATAACATTGTGTTCGACGAAATGTTAGAAACCAAACCCACCTTGTAGGTATCGGCAGGAATTTCGGCGTACATAACAGGGGCATAGATTTCGTTGATAAAAAAGTCTTGCCCTCGAAGGATTTTGCCTATCGAATTACGAATATGAAATACTGGCAGAAAGTAAAATTGATGCTTGTCGTTTTCTAAAGCCAAATAATACCCATTGCTGCTATTGATTTTGCTACAATCAAGATTTTTAATTCTAATCAGATTTCCATCTTTCAGGTTTTCAACCGATACCTCCACTATTTTTTCTGCATTTTTGGCCGTTTTTATATCAAAAATAGGCTTTTCGCATAAGTATGTCTGATTTTTCTCGTAGAAACCCAATGTCTCATCAAAGAATAAACGATAATACCCGCCATTAAGTGTAGAACCATTGCTTTTCCAATTAACGCTTAAAAGATGTCTTTTCTGATAACCATTTAAAATAGTTGGATAAGTGACATAAAAAGTATGTAAGAAATAGAAAACGCCAATGCCACTTGCTGCTGCCGCCAGTATGAGGGTTTTGTTTTTTTGTTTAGCGTAAATAATGAGTAGTAGATAAACACATATCAACAAAAACTGTGGATAAAGGCGGTATCTGTCAGGGAAAGTTGAGGTAGTGATTGCCCTAAAAAGTGAGATGCCTAACAACGAACCCAACGAGAAAAGTCCCAATAATAATACATTTAACTCAAGCGTATTTTGTTTGCGTTTGACCAGGTAGTTAAGCGATGCCAACGAAATAAAAAGAATGATTATACCGCCAAAAATCTTGATGACACCGTTGAGCGAATCTGTTTTTAGTGAGCCTCCTACTAATACACAAAAGCTCGAAATAGCCGTAAGAACAGGATTTGGAGTTTTGTAATATTTGTTTGAAAGCAAACCGAACTTTATAATCAGGAGCGTTGCAATAATGATAGCCAGCTCTTTCCAGCGTTTTTGATAGGCTAAGCCTAATCCTGCTACCAAAAATGCCAATAGGCCATTACCATTACAGACCATTGTGCAAGCCAAAAGAAATAGACCTCCGTAGAATTTTGTGGTACTTGTTTTTTCGGAAAACAGCAAATAAATAGCCCAAATGAAAAGCCCACAAATGGCATTGTACTGAAAAGCACAAATAGCCCATAAGCCGCTCTCAAAGGTAGAGGCAGAAAGTAAAATATACGGCAGTGGTAATAAGACCCAATACGAAAGCTTTTGTTGTCTGGCTAATCGGAAAAAAACAATAAAACTGGATAGAAATATTCCGTTGCCTATCAGCATGAGAGCTTTGAAGTCAATGCTCTTAAAAAGCCAAATGTCCAGCCCAAAAAATAGCTTAGAAATAATAATGGGGTGTTCGTTAGAAGGCGAAATGAACGTTTGAAACTGTGCGTTGAAATCATTGCTAACGCCCATGTCATAAATGTTTCGTAGAACCCCAAAGTCATCTTCAAACGGAATATTGAGTGCAAAACGCTGGAAAATGATGAAGAAGATAAGGAAAGGAAGAAAAAACAGCACATAGAATGCTGTTTTTTCCAGTACAGATTTATTTTGCATGGGAATATCTTATTGAAAACGCACCAATCTCACTATTTCGTAGATATGGCGTACTTTACTGTTGCAATGAATTATTTTTTCATATAATCGCCTCGTGAAAAGAATTTTTCTACGAAGCAATACACTAAAATAAAGAAATAACGGCTACCCATTTCTTTGATTTTGAGTTTCGATACTCCGTATTTTCGGTTGGTCCAACTATTCGGTACTACACTGTAAGAATATCCACGAACAATCGTTTTTAGTGGAAGCTCAACCGTCAGATTAAAATGTGGAGAAAGAAAAGGCTTTAGTCCCTCCATTGTTTCACGTTTGTATAACTTAAAGGCGTTGGTAGTATCGTTATACTTAATGCCTATCACTATCTTGATAATAAAATTGGCTACTCGATTGATGATTTTCTTAACCGCAGGATAGTCAATTACTTTTCCGCCTTTTATCCATCGACTACCAAAAACTGCATCAACATTTTCGGCCAGCATGGTTTTATAGTATTTCACTAAATCTTCTGGGTCGTCCGACATATCGGCCATGAAAACCGCTACACAATCGCCCGAAAAACGCTCTAAACCGTAGCGAACCGCATAACCAAAGCCATTTGGTCCTTTATTTGTCTCAAAAACTAAGGTTGGTATTTCTTTCTGCAATTCCTGCAAAACTCCTAAAGTATTATCCTTCGAGTTATCGTTTGTTACCCAAATCTCGTGTGGAATATCGTATTTTTTCAAAGTAGTATACAAACTTCTGAGGGTTTCTGAGATACTTTCTTCTTCGTTATAGGCAGGAATTACAACGCTTAGTTTCATTGATTAATTTTTCTGGGAATGATGAATCAGACAAATAGTAAGGTGCTTTAGTATTAAGGGATACAAAAGTACAAAATTTCTCTGAGAGTATAAACGTCTGCACCGCAGGTCTGACGTTCCGATTGTACGAAAGAGTGTCAAATCTGCGGTGCATAGCTAACGTCATCAGACGTTGATTTAATATAAAAAACTTTTATACTCGCTTGCTGATGTTATCGTACATCTGCGTGAGCGTAGTTTTTAGGTCATATTTCCAAGTCCATTCTGGGTAATGATTCTTAAACTTCGTAAGGTCAGAAATATACCAGATATGGTCGCCACTGCGATTGTCTTCAGCGTAGCTATAGCTCATTTTATTGCCCGTGATTTCTTCACAGATGGCAATTCCTTCTTGCATTGAGCAGTTCGAGAAGCGTCCACCACCAGCATTATACACCTCACCTGCACGAGGATTTTGGTAGAAATGCCAGAACATATTCACTAAATCCCAGCTGTGAATATTGTCACGTACTTGCTTGCCTTTATAACCAAAAATCGTGTAGTGGTTTCCAGTAATAGCACATTTCATTAAATAAGCCAAGAAGCCGTGTAGCTGAGCACCCGAGTGATTTGGGCCAGTTAAACATCCACCACGGAAAACGGCTGTTTTCATACCAAAATATCTGCCGTATTCTTGTACCATTACATCGGCTGCTACTTTCGATGCACCAAAAATAGAGTGCTTCGAGTGGTCGATTGACATCAATTCGTCGATACCGTTTGCGAAATATGCGTGGTTTTGGTCGATTTCCCAACGCGTTTCTAATTCTACTAATGGTAAGTAGTTAGGTGTATCGCCATAAACTTTGTTAGTAGAAGTGAAGATAAATACGGCCTCTGGACAGTATTTACGAGTTGCTTCGAGCATCACGAGCGTACCGTTAGCATTTACCGTAAAATCCGTAAATGGTTCACGAGCTGCCCAGTCGTGGCTTGGCTGTGCGGCAGTGTGTACAACGAGCTTAATGTCTGCACCGTATTCGGCAAAGATTTTATTGATTTCTTCTTCCGAACGAATATCAGCTTTATAATGCTTGTAGTTACTAAATTTTTCTTCTAAACCTTTGCGATTCCAATCGGTAGAGGCCTCCGCACCGAAGAAGTACGAACGAAGGTTATTGTCGATACCAATAACTAAATCAAATTTTTCGGCAAAAAAGGCAACCGATTCGCTACCAATCAACCCTGCCGAGCCTGTTACTAATGCTATGTTCATTTATTGATGTGCTGTTTAAGAAATGATGTGGGGCATCAAGAAATAGTAAAAATAAAAAATAGGCATATTACAGAATATGTAGCACCACGATGCTATAATAAACTGTAAACTGCCTACTGTAAGCTAAATCAATTGAGGCAATTATGCACCTTCATTAGATTTTCCTAAGCCAAATAATTTTTCTTGAATCGCCTGTGTGCGTTTTTCAAGCTCAGGATTAGCTGTATATTTATTTTTTAATTGACGTGCTGCTGAGTCTGGACTTACACCATATACCCACTCATCACCTTGACGAACGTCTTTTTGTTCAATACGATTGGTTTTTTGGTAATCGCATGAAGCCAACGAAACCGCTGCTACTGCAAATAATAAAACACTAAACTTTTTCATGTCTGAATGTTGTCGTTAAATTTGCACAAATTTAAGTTTGCTAATTCAATTCGCCAAGAAAAATTGTACTTTTTAAATGAATAAGGCTTTTGGCTGTTAGCTTTTAGCGGTTATCGTTCAGTTTTTCTATCGAATAGGCTGTTTTTTTAATAATAGTGAGAACTTTTTTAGCTAAAGGCCAATAGCCAATAGCTTAATGCAAAAATTACAAAACAATGATTTATGATGTAACCGTAGTTGGTGGAGGTATCGTAGGTTTGGCCACTGCCTTGCGTATAAAAGAGCAAAACCCAAGTTTGAAATTGCTTATCATCGAAAAGGAAGATGTAGTAGCCAAACACCAAACGGGTCATAATAGTGGTGTGATTCACTCGGGGTTGTATTATAAACCAGGTAGCTTGAAAGCCACTAATTGTATCAGAGGCTACGAAATGCTGTTGGATTTCTGCGAAAAAGAAGAAATAAAATATGACCTCTGCGGAAAAATAGTGGTAGCTACCCGCCCAGAACAAATTTCGATTCTCGATGGTCTTTTTGAGCGTGGAAAACAAAATGGCTTAGACGGCTTCAAGATGCTTTCAGCAGAGCAGTTGAAAGAATACGAACCCCACGTAAAAGGCTTGAAAGGCTTTTTTGTACCGCAGACAGGTATCATTGATTATACGGATGTTTGCAAGAAATACTTAGCCAAAACTCAAAAACTGGGCGGGGAGATAGTTTTTGGTGAAAAAGTGGAAGGTATTTCTACTAAAAACAATGTTTCGGTAGTGAAAACATCAAAAAATATATACGAAACAAAATTGGTAGTGAATTGTGCGGGACTTTACTCGGATAAGGTCGGACAAATGACCGATGAGCGAGCTAATAACCTTAGAATCACGCCATTCAGAGGCGAATATTTTGAGATAAAACCCGAAAAACAATACCTCGTAAAGAACCTCATTTACCCTGTGCCAGACCCGAATTTTCCTTTCTTGGGGGTGCATTTTACTCGCATGATTCATGGAGGTGTAGAGGCAGGACCAAATGCAGTGTTGGCTTTCCGCAGAGAAGGGTACAAGAAATTGGATATTAATTTCAAGGAGTTGTTCGAGACACTCGCTTGGCCAGGATTCCAGAAAGTAGCGGCCAAATATTGGCAAACGGGTTTGGGTGAAATGTATCGTTCGTTCTCGAAAGCGGCATTTACAAAGGCTTTACAGGAATTAATACCAGAAATTCAGTCAGATGACCTCATTCCAGGGGGAGCGGGCGTCAGAGCTCAAGCCTGCGACCGTGAAGGCGGATTGGTAGATGATTTTGCGATTTTCGAGAATCAACAAGCTATCAATGTTTGTAATGCTCCATCGCCAGCGGCTACTTCCTCGCTTTCGATTGGCCAAACCGTAAGTGAGTTGGTTTTGAAGAGATTTTAAGGAAATAAATTTATACTAATATACGTTCATTCATTGCCGTCTGGGTGACCCCGTCTGCTTTAGCTGACGGTCATTATTGAATCAAGAACAAACTCGGCTTCAGCCCAAATTATTTTAAATTTTGGCTGAAGCCATATATATTTGATAGTATTTATTTGTAACCGTCAGCTAAAGCAGACGGCAATGAAGAAATTCTCATTCAACCTCCTTATAAAAATGAAAATCTACGATGCCATTGTCATTGGGGCTGGCTATGCTGGCCTGACTGCTACCCGTGAACTTTTGAAAGCCGAAAAAGACGTTCTACTGCTCGAAGCTCGTGATAGGGTCGGGG
>JALQYE010000199.1 GCA_023254245.1 Emticicia sp. | reverse complement strand
ATAATGGCCAATTTGGCAAAGTATATGCAGGTGTTGGCGATGACCAGCGTTATCAATCGGGGGTAAGTGTCAATTTCTTCAAAAAAGACCAACGTTTAACAATCATTGGGTTATCTAATAATATTAACCAACAGAACTTCTCGAACCAAGATATTTTGGGCGTACTCGGAAGCTCTGGTGGGGGCGGAGGAATGCAATTTGGTGGCGGCGGTGGCCGTCCACAAGGTGGTGGCGGTGGTGGAGCTGGCCCTCGTGGTGGTGGCGGTGGTGGCGGTGGCCAAGGAGGTTTTGGTGGTGGAGACGCCAGTAATTTTATGGTCGGACAACAACCAGGAATTGCCAAAACGACATCAATTGGCCTGAATTATAGCGATAATTTGGGTAAGAAAGTAAAACTAAGCACAAGTTATTTCTTTAATGCTGCCAATAATGGTAATCAGAGTATTACTTCTCGTGAGTATTTAGGTACAGTACCACAGATGTATAATGATACCAGCACTACGCAAAACAAAAATCTTAATCACCGAGCCAACGTTCGTTTAGAATACACGATTGATAAAAACAATTCAATTATTTTTACTCCTCGAATTAGCTGGCAAAATAATGATGCCTTATCGGCCCTTACAAGCCAGACTTATTTAAGAACTCAACCAATAAATACGAACCTTACAAGCAGGAATTCTTCAAATAACGGGTTCAATTTTTCGGGAGAATTATTATTCAGACACCGTTTTGCAAAAAATGGTAGAACGTTCTCGATAAATTTGGGTAATAACACCAGCGACCAAACGGGCTTGACTTCTCAGTATTCGATTAGCCGCTATTTCACACCAAAAGACACTACGCAGATTGTGAATCAACAAACACAGTCGCAGACAAATAGCAACCGCACATCACTTGGTTTAACTTACACTGAGCCAGTTGGTAAAACAGGGCAAATACAGCTCGACCATAACGTGAGCTATACACTCAGTACCTCTGACCGTGAAGTAAATGCCTACGATGAAAAATTATTGACTTATACAGTTTTGAAACCTTCGTTGAGCAGTGTTTTTGATAATTCATATCTTACGAATCGCACAGGAGTAAGTTATCGACTTAGAAGCAAACAAGGGATGTTTACGATGGGAGCGACCTATCAGAATGCTCAACTCGCCAGCGAGCAGACTTATCCAATTGCCCAAGATGTGAAATACGCATTCAATAGTATTTTACCTAATGCGATGTTTAATTACAGATTTGAAAACAAGGCAAATCTTCGTATTTTTTACCGTACCAATACAAATGCTCCTTCGGTCAATCAGTTGCAAGGCGTAATCAATAATAGTAACCCAACGCAGCTTTCAACAGGAAACCCGAATTTGAAGCAAGATTATAGCCACTCGTTATCGTTTCGTTATGGGGTTACAAATGCCAAAACTGCTCAGAATATCATGCTATTTCTGAACTTAGGCTATTCAAATAATGCCATCGTTCAGTCAACATTTATTGCTGATAAAGATTATGAATTGGCCAAAGGTATCACCCTGTTTAGAGGTTCACAACTTACAAAACCAGTTAATCTCGATGGTTTGTTCAATGCACGGACATTCATTAGTTATGGTATTCCGATTTCCAAAATCAAGTCAAACCTTAATTTTAGTGCTGGCGTAAATTACGCTAAAAATCCGAATCTTATCAATGATATTAAGAGCTTCACAAATACCTATGGTATCAATGGTGGGTTAGTTTTGAGTAGTAATGTGAGCGAAAAAGTTGATTTTACGCTTTCTTATTCGCCAACTTATAGTTTGGTTCGTAATAGTGTTCAGACAACACTCAATACCAATTACTTATTTCAGAATGCATCGGTTAAAATCAACTGGTTGTTCGGAAAAGGATTCTTGTTGCAGTCGGAAGTGCTTAATCAAGCGTATTCAGGTTTAGGCTCGGGCTTTAACCAAAACTTTACACTGTGGAATGCAGGTTTTGGCTATAAATTCTTGAAAAAACAAGCTGCTGAGCTGCGTCTGAATGTGTTTGATTTATTGAAACAAAACAATAGCATTGCTCGAAATGTATCTACTGCCTATATCGAAGATGCTCGTAATCAGGTGCTTACACGTTATTTTATGCTTACGTTTACCTATAACCTTCGCAATTTTAGATTATGAGTTAATTGCATTTCTAAGCCTTTTAAGAAGTTTCATCGGGATTGTCTCGGTGAAACTTCTTGTTTTAAAAGCAGTATAGCACAGGCTTGTTCGTATCAGATAAATTTGTATTTTTACAGCACCATTTTTATATGTAACAAAACAAGAAACAAAGCTCCAAACCAATCTACATGAAAGTCTGTGCTGTTTTCGATATTGGAAAAACCAATAAAAAATTACTTCTTTTTGACGAAGATTATCAAATAGTGAAGGAAGAACAATCGCAATTTGAAGAAATTTTAGACGATGACGGCTTTCCGTGTGATGACTTGATTCAGCTTAGTTCTTGGCTCAAAACTACGTTTGAGTCGGTCAAGCAAAATCCTGATTATGAAGTAGTTGGATTGAATTTTTCGGGCTATGGAGCAAGTTTTGTTCACCTAAACTCTGAAGGGAAGCCTATTACTCCCCTCTATAATTATCTCAAAGGTTTTACACGCCAAATGAGTAAAGAGTTTGCCGAAAAATATTCCTCAAATGTTTATACCGAAACCGCTTCACCCGAACTCGGAATGTTGAATTCTGGCTTGCAGTTATACTGGTTGAAACAAACCAAACCGAGTATATTTCATCAAATCAAGTATTCACTACACTTACCACAATATTGTAGCTTTTTGTTTTCAAATAAACCAGTTTCTGAAATCACAAGTGTTGGGTGTCATACTGCACTCTGGGACTTCCAGAAAAATGATTACCATGCGTGGGTCGAGGCCGAACACCTACATTCGGTACAACAAACACCTTTACTTTCGGATAACGTTTCCAGTACGGCCGATGGTATGGCAATCGGAATTGGTATTCACGATAGTTCATCGGCACTCGTACCATATTTGAAGTCTTTTGATGAAAAGTTTATTTTGCTTTCAACGGGCACTTGGGCTATTAGCATTAATCCGTTTAATGATGAACCATTGACTGATAACGAGTTACAGAAAGATTGTTTGTGTTTTTTGAACTATGAAGGGCATCCTGTAAAGGCTTCAAGGCTTTTTGCTGGTAACGAACACGAACGCCAAACCAAGCATTTGGCCGAATATTTTGGTAAAGAAGTAGATTACTACAAGCAAGTAAAATACGACCAAGATATGATTTGGTTTTTACGTAATAAATTCAAGCAAGCAACCCCCGATACCGCTGATGTTGGTCTTTTGAAAGATTGCCCGTTTGTGGAGCGAAACCTTAATTTATTTAAGTCTTACGAAGAAGCCTATCATCAATTTATGCTTGATTTGGTGGCTCAGCAGGTTGCATCGCTCAATTTGGTGATGGGTTGGAGTAAACCAAAACAGATTTTTGTTGATGGTGGATTCTCTAAAAATGATATTTACATGAATCTTTTGGCCGAAACCTATTTCAATAAGCAAGTTTTTGCTTCTGAAATTGCTCAAGCATCGGCTTTGGGAGCTGCGTTAGTAATTCACGACCATTGGAATTCTAAGCCTGTTCCGCAGCAGTTAATTGCCTTGAAACGATATTTTTGATAATATTTTGTTCGAAAACCTAAAAGCTGTATTCTTGAATACAGCTTTTTTTATGTTCCTCAGTTAATATATTCTTGAACTATATTCGCAGAAAGAGTCTTTTGTATGAAAAGACAATAGCATGCAAGAAAAGAAAAAAATACTGGCAATTTCGGGTAGTACACGAAAAGACTCTACGAATCATAAAGTCTTGCAATTGATAGTCGAATTAGGCAGCGATAACTAAAAAGGCATTTGGAATGAATGCGTTTTTTTAAAATCAACCGTAACCCTCAAAATACATACTTAACATTTGAAAATGCTCAGTTTTGTTAACAACAAAGGTGGCGTCGAAAAAACAACTTCTGCTCAAAACGTTGGCGTAACCTTACATCATCTTACCAAACGTAAATTGTTGTTTACAATAAAACTTTTGATGAAGTATTTGTAGCGATAAAGGTCTGTGATTTGCTCTTCGTCTATAAAGGCCTTCAAATCTTTTAGTTTTTGTTAACCAACTTCCTATAATTTGCCCGCCCTTACAGCTCAGTGGTGTTTTTGCAAAATATTACCCAAAGTTAAAACGCCGATTGTGTGTCGATTTGGTGAAATCAACAAAAAAACAGTTCAATGAACAATTTTTAGATACTTGTATTCGTGATAATATAGCCATTCCCGAAGCCGAAGCCAGTGGCAAGGCTGTCTTCTTCTATGACCCCGAATCAAATGGTTCCCTTGATTATTATAAACTTACTCGTGGATTGATAAATAAACACTTTACTCAAAATTTGGTGGAGTAGCTAATGCGAGCATAGTTAGAATCTATATAAATTATTCAAGAAATATTACTTTTTTTATAAAAAATTGTAAAAATAAATTGTTTTTAATTAGATTTGTTTTTACCTAAACCTATTACCACTAAATGCAACCCGCAAAGTACGCTAAAGTAAAGTTTCTGAATAGAGACAAATCCTTATTTTTTTCAGCTCTTCGTGAAAACATTGATTCTTATTTTGAAACTAATAACATTGAAAAAACAGGCGGTTCGAGTTTACTTTTCAAGGCCGTTTTCATGTTGAGTCTTTATCTGATTCCCTTCGCTCTTATTCTGACTGGTCAATTCTCTAATCTGCAAATGCTCGGACTAACTATTCTTATGGGACTGGGTGTAGCAGGTGTAGGTATGTCAGTCATGCACGATGCCATTCATGGCTCTTTTTCATCTTCTACTAAAGTAAATAAGTTTTTTGGAGCATCAATTTATCTGCTTGGTGGTAATGTTTATAATTGGGATGTGCAGCATAACAAACTGCATCATACATATACCAATTTACATGATATAGACGAAGACATCACAGGTAAGTTCATGTTGCGTTTGTCGTGTGGTGATAAATTAAAAGCTTTTCATCGCTTTCAGCATATTTATGCCTTTTTTTTGTATAGTCTCATGACCATTTCTTTTTTGTGGAAAGACTTCAAAGAGATTTCATTATACAATAAAATGGCTGAAACTGGTTTAGTGAAACCTTTCCCGAAGAAAGAGTTGTTTACTTTAATTGTGAGTAAAATAGCTTATGCTTTATTTATTTTCGTTTTACCAATGCTTTTACTTGATATTACCTTTGGGCAATGGTTTATTGGATTTATGGCCATGCATTGTACAGCAGGTATTATTTTAAGCACAGTTTTTCAGTTGGCACACGTGGTAGAAGGTGCAGCCCAACCTACGGTTGATGATAGAGGAAATATAGAAAATGCTTGGGCGATTCATCAACTCAATACCACTGCTAATTTTGCAGGTAGTAATAAAGTATTCTCGTGGTACATTGGAGGGCTCGATTACCAAGTTGAGCATCATTTATTTCCGAATATATCGCACATTCATTATCCAGCCATTGCTTCAATCGTAAAAGCTACTGCCGAGGATTTTGGCATTGTTTATAATAACAAACATTCGTTTATCAAGGGCTTACAGTCGCATATCAGAATGTTACATAATTTAGGACACGGAGTTGCTTGATATGGGTAAAGAAAGTTTGATAAATTTTATTCAAAAAATCTTACCAATGCCTACCGATAAAGCGGTGTTGATTTCGACTTTCTTTAAGCCTAAATACTACTCCAAGAATAACTTTTTATTAAAAGAAGGAAAGATTTGCACAGAATCCCATTTTGTAGAATCTGGATTTTTGCGTTCGTATGTGGTGGATGTTGATGGCAATGAAGTTACTACTGATTTTTATGGTAGTGATATATTTGCTAATGACTTCTTATCGTTTTTTAAAAGAATTCCCTCCAACGAAAATATACAAGTCTTAGCAGATTGCCAGACTTGGGTGATTACCTACGAAGACTTACAAACCTGTTTTCATACGATTCCTGAATTTAGAGAGTTTGGGCGGATGATGCTCATCAATAACTATTCGAGACTGAAAGAGCGGATGCTCGGCATGATTCAACTCACTGCCGAGCAACGCTACGAGAAATTGATAACTTCGCATACTGAAGTTTTTCAGAAGGCTCCACTCAAATATATTGCTTCTTATTTAGGTGTTACCGATACCTCACTAAGTAGAATTCGTAAAGAAATTGCACGTAGTAGATGATATTACGTTATTGATTTTTGTTCACTATAAAATATTGATAGTCAAAAGATTAGTTGTTGTTTGAACCAACTAACAATACCCGAATATCCAGTAGTCAATTCCCAATCACAATAATGTACTTGGGTCGAGTAGATTGTTTTTGATTGAAAAAACTACCAATCCTGCGGTATTTCGCATACCTGTTTTTTCGAGTAAGTTATTGCGATGTCCATCGACCGTGCGAACACTGATAAAAAGTTTATTGGCTATTTCTTGGGCCGTATATTGCTTACAAATTAAATCAAGTACATCAAGTTCTCGTTGGGTCAGGGTAGAAGGGATATCATCTTGAATTAGCAAACGGGGTTTTTTGCCAGTTAGCCTATTTTTCATGGCGGCCAAGAATGCTTCATTGAAATAAAAATCTTTTTCAATAACTGCCCAAATAGCTTTCTCTACTTCAGCAGGTTCTACGTTTTTGAATAAATAGGCATTTACGCCTAATTCCATAAGGTGTGTTACGAAACGGTCTTCACTATACACCGACAAAATAATAACTTTGATGTTTGGAAATTTCTGATGGAGAATCTTAGTAGTATCAACTCCATTGAGTTCGGGCATTGAAAGGTCGAGAAGCACGATGTCTGGTTTGATTTCGGCCGCCTCAATGGCCTCAATGAGGGCTTTTCCGTTATCAACTTCAAGGATAATCTTAATGTTCTCAAATGAGTTAACGATTGAAATCATACCTTTGCGAAACAACACTTGGTCGTCTGCAATGGCAACGTTGATAGTTTTCATGGGGACTATTGTTTTTATTGGCTGAATTAAGCTTGTTAAATTAGGAACCACGGATTAGTTTAGTAATCCTCAAGTTAATGGAATGCTAATATCAAGTTTTAGACCCTCGTTAGGTCTTGTTTCAAATTTTGTTGTACCGTTTAACATTTTGGTTCGAGTTTCTATATTTTTCAAACCTAAACTGCGTTTTTGATAAGCTTCAGCAAAATCGAAGCCTTTACCATTATCTTTATATTCTATTTCGAGGGTATTATTATCAATTTTTAGTGTGAGCAAAACTGTTTCTGCTTCTGAGTGTTTGACGGCATTATTGAGAAGTTCTTGAATCAAGCGATACACCACTAAACTTATTTTATTGTCAACAGGTGGAAGATTATCGGCTTTCAGAAAGATAGTAATTTCTGCAAGTTCCATTGTTTTCTCGCACAAACCCTCCACCGAATACGCAAGTCCAAATTCTTCTAATCCTTGTGGTAATAAATCATTTGAGATACGTCTAACATTATCTATTGTATTATCAATCAATATTTTAGATTTTGAACTGATATTGTCAATGATGTTGTTTTCAGAGGGATTTAGATGAATTTGGCCAACTAAAAGCCTTAGAGCTGATAAAGAAGCTCCTACTTCATCATGTAGGTCACGTGCGAGCCTCTTTCGTTCGGTTTCAATAGCTTCAAGCGTACCGTGGTAGAGCTCACGTTGATGTTTTGCTTCAGCTTCTTTGAAGGCAAGGTCTTGTCTAATAATTCGACGCTGATACAACAAGATAAACCCTACAACCCCAGATGCTAAGAGCATCATAGCAATCGTTCCACCAAAAAGTAAAATATATAAATCTACCGGCGATGACTGTGCCATAGGCCAATTCCTAAAAATATGTGTAAGATTAACATTAAAAATGCGTGCATACCCCATGCAAGCGACAGCAAATAATTATCTCCTTTGATGAAATTACTCAGAATAAAGACAAAAAGACTTCCTGCAAAATAAAACAAAAAACCTGAGTTAATCCAAAAAATTGGTTGTTTTGTTGGTTCACGGGTATCTAATTCTATCAACATTTTATAAAAGCAAAGTAATG
>JALQYE010000198.1:3412-8132 GCA_023254245.1 Emticicia sp. | reverse complement strand
AGATAAACCGTTTTACCAAGAAAATCTTTGAGCGAAACCTCTTTTCCATCTAAATCTTTTAGTTTAAATGATTTGGCGGGCGAACCTTTGGCCAGCGTTTTTGAGAAACTTACTTTTTTAGAAAGATAATTTTTGTAGTCTCGGCTCGTAGCGGTTGCCAGAAAATCATCGACCATTGACTGGATTTTTGGCGTTATGCTTTCGGCTTCAATCATACTTTTTAGTTTGAATGCCGTTACTCTTTCTATCAATTGAAAAGAGAAATAAGCACGAGAATACGATGATTTGATGAGGTTAATTTCTTCAAGTTCGGTCAAATCTTTACGTTTTCTGACGGCTGATTTCGCCACAAACAAATCCATGAGGTTCTGAAACATATTGCCGTATTCGAGCGAATGTGCTTGCACAGAGTCAGGGAGTTCTTCAATTTTTAATGAATTTTTTATTTTCTCCTCGGTCCAAGAATTGTATTTGCTACCTGATAAGAAGTTGACTTTATAGTTTTGTAGCGTACCGATTATATCGGCTTTTCGAGATTGGATAAAGTTGTCCGAAAGGAAAGGTGTTTTTTCGAGAAATTCGATTTGAACTTGTTGTTCATTATCTAAAAAATCGAAATATTGCTCTTGCGGAGCTTTGCTAAGGGCATCGGCTTCTTTTTCAAAGTCACGTTTTTCTTCAAATTTTTCTCGCTGTTTTACGTAGTAATTCAGTTTATCGGCACCCATTCCAGAAAATTTGAGCGATGTCCAAAAACTTTTGGGCGTAAACCTCATCGAAATATCATCTTCTGGTTCTATAATCCAATAATGAAAACCTTGGTCGGCGTAATAAAAATCAATGTAAGCCACGTGGTTGAGGGTTGTGCTGAAACTAAATTGATTTTTATCATTAAGTTTGATTTCGTATTCTTCTTCTTCACCCACCCAGTCTCGGTACAGTGTAAGTAAAACTTTTCGTTCGGTAGGATTTTGTACTTCACCTGAAAGTTTGAATATACCCTGTGCCGAACAAATAGATGATAAAAAAGTAAATAAAACTAAGAAACGAATCATAGCTATTGGATTTAAGAAGGCTGGCTTTGATAATAGTTTTTGTGGAAAACGAAAATAGCCAGCGAGAAATTGACTAATGCCATCAAAATTACAGGAATTTTGAACATTATCAATAGCAAAAACAGAATTCCTGTAAAAAACAACCGTTGTAAATAGGCGTCGTCTGATACATTATTTATATACTGCGTATGGTGATTGAGAAATACCATTGAAAGAACAAAAGTAATGAGATGTAGAGCAAAAAGATAACTCACGCCTTCGGGAAGATTACGAAGTAAAACAATCAATTCGGGAATAAGCAACAATGAATAGGTCATAGCGTAGCTTAAAAGCCGTTGTTGAGAACTGAGCGGAAGATTACGACTAAACGATAGGAACTGGTTTTCGTAAAAGAAAAACTGTTGACAAATAACGGTGTGCCCAGCCGCTACGAAAAGCCCACCGAGAGCCAAGAGGCGTTCGTCGTAAGCATCGGTAGGGTAGAGGCCACACATGCCTGCAAGTATAAAACAAGTAAAAAGTTTACTCAGTAACATTAATACTGGCTGTTTGCTAAACAAATAGCGGATAAAAAAAAGATAGGGTGGGGTTTGGAAACGACCGAGAAGATTTTGAATGGGTTTTGGTGAAGTCGGAACAACATTTGGGTGTTTGATGCGGTATTCGTAAACGATGATTCCTACTACTATAAAGATGATATTAAAGCAACTAATGATTAATGTAGCCAAGAATTGCTTTTCTTCAATACCGATTTTTATCATCCATAGCGAATACAGAAAAGTTAGTTGAATAAGATTGAATTGCATTAAGCCTAAAGCAAGGTAACGTTTAGGAACTGGAAAAAGCCTTACATGATAAAGAAATTCGTTGGGTTTAGCCTCAAACGTCCTTAAAGCAAAAAGTATAACTTTGACCGTATGTAGTGCCCAAACCAAAAAGGTTAGAGCGAGCATCGAAGGTAATTTTAAGACTAATTTGATAATAGTGATGTGTTCGCTCGAACGTAAGAATCCGAAGGTAAACATCATTACGGCAAAGATAAATACGGCATTTTGGCGATAATACTCTTTTGTTATCGTCAGGCTGAGTATGCGAGAGATGGTTTTCATAGCTGTGTAATGGTTTGATTTTGAACCAAATACATATTTTTGATGGCCAGTTGCTCAAATCGGAAATCTTGATGTGATGAAAGCAGGAAACTCACTCCTTGTTGTTCGGCATATTCTTTTACGAGTTCATAGACAATCTGCACTGAACGGTCATCAATTGTAATGAGGGGTTCGTCGAGCATGATTAAGCTGGGTTTTCCGAGAAATGCACTTAATAGCGAGATTTTTTTGAGCATTCCACTCGAATAAGTGCCGATAGCTGATTTCCAATAGACATCTACACCCAACACTTCGGCAATTTGCTGAAGCTGCGAAGTTTCTGCTTTTTTTGCTTCGGCAATAAAATTCAGTAAATCATAACCCGATAAATAATCTGGATAAAGTGGGTCGGCTTCGCTCATATTTACTTGCATTCGGTACGTAACTGCATCTTTTCTGATGTCGAGATTATTCCATAAAATTTCGCCATCAAAAGGAATAATTCCTGCAATTGAACGAAAGAAAGTTGATTTTCCTGAGCCATTGATTCCTTTAACCCAATGAATCCCTTCTGGGATTTCTAAATTATCAACCGCCACGATTGTGTGGTTATTGTAGCTTTTTGAATAGTTTTTTACTTTTAGCATTTTAACGATTTACGATTTTTTCAACGACGATTTACGAATTTTTTGATATTTCTACCAAAGCATTTACATAAACGGCATCGTAACACAATTTTCTAAATTGTGTTGGCGAGAAACAATTTAGAAAATTGTTCTGCAATATTATTTATTAAAATATTTTAAAAATAAAGTTCTACATAATCTTTGAAAAAGAATATTTGGTGAAAACGCTTAAAATCGGTCAAAAAATCGGTTTTTGTACTATTATAAGGAAGTATTGCAAACTGGCTCAAAAAAGTGATATTTTGACTACTATTTAGTCTATTAATTTAATAGGATTATTCAAACTTTCTCTTGAAGTATTCCGAAAAACGTTGTAATATTCTAATATTCTTCTATAATTTTAAAACAACTTTTTGAAATTAACGATTTCTTAATTGACTTGTGTTCAGATACTTACATACATTTGCAGCACAAAGGTTTTCGACGGAGATAAATAATTGATATGACTTTTTATAGTTTTAACTTTTTAATAATCGCACTCCAAAGAAAACAAAAACAAAGAAAATTATGAAGAAATTTGCATTAGTACTATCACTTGCTGCGACAATCGTTTCGGCAACTGCAACAAAAGGAATGGCACAAGCGAAAGCTGCTTCAGGAACGCCTGCCACAGGAACGCCTGCCGCAGGAAAAACGACATCAACAGCTACGGTTTCAAACCTAAGCGTTCAAGACATGGGTAGTCTTCGCTTCAAGTTAGCTTTTGAGAACCCTTTGCGACAAAAAACGAAGATATATTTACTCGATAAAGAAAACAATGTACTTTTCGATGAGTACACATACGGTAATACTCAATACGTTAGAGCTTTTAACCTTTCTAACTTAACTGACGGTGAATATACTTTCGTAGTAGAAACAGGTAAAGAAAAATTAACAAAAGACTTCGCTATCACTACCAAAACTCTTAGAGGAGTTTCTTTAGCGAGCAATAATTAATCTTTTCCATTCACATTTTTATAAACAAACAAACTTTAAACAATTAAGAAAATGAACAAAAACACTAAAAATATCATCAAAGCATTAGCAGTAGTATTCACATTAGCAACTGCTACAACTGAAGGAATGGCTCAAACGAAAGCAGCTGGTAAAGTTGTTTCAACTGAAAAAAATGTATTGAGCGTACAAGATTTAGGAAGCTTACGTTTCAAAGTAGCATTTGAAAACCCTTCAAAACAAAAAACAAAAATCTCTTTAGTTGATAAAGAAAGTAATGTATTTTTCTACGATTACCCATCGAATGATACACAATACGTAAAAGCATTCGATTTGTCAAACTTACTTGATGGTGAATATACTTTCGTTGTAGAAGTAGGTACTGAGAAATTGAAAAAAGATTTTGTAATCACTACGCAATCCTCACGTGGTATTGCTTTGGCTGGTGACCGTAAATAATTAATGGAGAGTTGTCAGCAAAACCTCGACAAACTTCGTCAACACTAAAAACCTTTGTACTAAAAAGAAAGCCGTTGCAATCGCAACGGCTTTCTTTTTATACAGCTACTGGAGCTTTAATTCCTGGATATGGGTCATAGTCAGAAAGTGTAAAGTCTTCAAATTTGAAATCAAAAATACTTTTTACTTCGGGGTTTAATGTCATTTTGGGTAATTTTCGTGGCTCACGAGAAAGTTGGGTAGCTACTTGCTCTAAATGGTTGGAATAAATGTGCGTATCGCCACCTGTCCAGATAAATTCATGGGCTTCGAGACCACACTCTTGAGCTACCATCATCGTAAAAAGTGCATACGAAGCAATATTGAACGGAACACCTAAAAATACATCGGCACTACGTTGGTATAGTTGGCAAGAAAGCTTATTATCAGCCACGTAGAACTGAAAAAACGCATGACAAGGCATCAATGCCATTTGTGATAATTCGCCTACATTCCAAGC
>JALQYE010000198.1:0-3388 GCA_023254245.1 Emticicia sp. | reverse complement strand
TGGCGATTTTTTTAGTTGATTTAACACATCTTTCAACTGGTCAATTACTTGGCCATTTGGAGCTTCCCAACTACGCCATTGTTTACCATAAACGGGGCCTAAATCACCATTTTCGTCAGCCCATTCGTCCCAAATCGAAACGCCATTTTCTTTCAAATAAGCAATATTAGTTTCGCCTTTAATAAACCAAAGTAGCTCATGAATGATAGATTTGGTGTGTACTTTTTTGGTCGTAACGAGTGGAAAACCCTCTTGCAGATTGAAACGCATTTGGTAGCCAAAAACGCTGATAGTACCCGTGCCAGTGCGGTCAGTTTTTTTTGTGCCGTTTTCGAGGATATGCTTTAGTAAATCGTGGTATTGCTTCATTTAGGATAAAATCTTTGAGTTTATCGTGCAAATATAACGCTTTTACCACTTAAAAAAATAAAGCTCTCGAATCGTAAAAAGAAAGAAATATAAATTACTTGTTTTTGCTTCAAGCGAAATTTATATAATAACTGTTGATTAAGCAAAAAATCGTCGGTGTTTGAATTAAGTTAATCTTGAGTTAACTAAGCTTTCAACTCACTACTACGCTTTTGTGCAATTTTAATTTTATCTAAACAGTTTTTGATTCTTCTTCTTGAGGCTATGAATTTTTCACCATTCGATAGTTTTAAAGTGAGCTTATTGTTCTCAAGACTGTAGGTTGAAATATGCTCAATATTTAAAATATAACTTCGACTAATACGCACAAAATTATCGTAATTGATAGAAGAGTGGATGAGATGAAGTGTTTGTGAAGCAATAGTTTTTGCTTGATTAATAGTATGAATTAACGTGTAGTTACTTTCGCTTTGTAAATACATTATATCGTTTATCTCTATTTGTTGGCGGCGTGTTAAGTAAAGAGTTTTCATGGTATAAAATTGGTTGATAAGACAGTAAAAATACTGACAATACTGAGTTTATCATTAAATTAACGCATTCTTTAGCTCATTTTTACAAAATTGCTAAAAGACTGCAGTTTTAGCAGCTTTTGAAGCAATGCAATCATAATCGCTTCACTTGTTTTGGGTTGTCGAGTGTTTGCAAAGTTAGCTAACTTCAACAGTGAGGGTATGCGTAAAAATACCTGTTTTTTTGAAGCGTCTATTTTTTATTGAGTAATTATCAGACTGCTGTGTCTTTTCTGTACTTTTATAGTCAGAATCAAAATACATAAAAGTTGAAGCGTAAATTACTCTTATTACACGAATCTATTAAACAGGATTGGCGATACTTGGCACTACTTGCCTATGTGATTGTGGCAACACTTACTGTAATTCTTCACGTTCTGCGAAAAGGGCAAGAAGGTGTATTGCTTGATGGTTACCTCTCAACTTTAGCCAGTATTATAGCTACGCTGGTTGTTACTACATTTTCGTTTGTATTTGTGGCCTTGCAGTTGGCTTCTGTACAGTTTTCCCCCCGCATCATTCGGTCTTTCTTTGAATATGACCATTTTAGTCGTTTTTTTCTTTGGTCATTTTTGGCCTGCGTGGGTTATCTGATGGGTTTGCAATACTTTGGTCTTTCGGATGCTTCGCTCATTTACCCGAAATTCGGTATCGTTGGGTCGTTTTATTTGATTCTTTTGGTATTCCCGTTATTTATTCATCATGTAGTTGACAACATCAATGCGTCAAGCATTACACAGAATATAGCCAAACGAACGGTAAATGAAATAGGTGTATTATACGACACTTCTACTTTGAATTTATCGGAATCAAATCGACTTTTAATTTTGAATAAAGAAAGTGGCTATTTAGATTCGATTTTATACAACAAGCTCTTTAAAATAATTCCTTCTGATAATCAATCGAAAATAGTCGTTAAGCCACACGTAGGAAGTTTCATCTTGGAAGGTATGCCTTTGATTGAAATTGAATATGTAGAATCCGAACGAGAATTTTACCAAAAAAATCGAACAAAAATTGCTAATCAATTTATTATCAGCAAGTTTCGTAGTTATGAGCAAGATATTCCATTTGGTATTCGTCAGCTGGTTGATATCGCTATCAAGGCCATTTCTCCTGCTGTAAACGACCCCACCACCGCACTCAATTGCATAGATTATTTAGGCCTTATCATCAAAAAGGCTGCACTTAGTAATACCGTATCGAAAGAAGCAGCTTTATTGCAACAGAAGAATATTCATATTCGAGAGTTTAGTTTTGAACAATTAGTTGATTTAGCATTCGACCAAATCTATCACTGGGGAAAAGAAGACTACATCATTGTTCGGCACTTAGTCAAAACCATAAGTTTTATTCTTCCTTTTGTGAATGATACCGAAAAACTTTACGTTCTTTTAGCTGAAGTAGAAGATATGGAGCTTTCATTTTTGAGAGAAGACTATAATGAATTGCTCAAAAAAGAAGACACTATTTGCCCGTTCAAGCGAGCTGAGCATCGAAACAGTTTGCGAGACTATCTGGCAGATTATTATGAGGTCTCTATTAAACAAATTGAAAAAATAGGGCTTACCGATGAGAAGCTGAAATCTATCAAGAAATCGTACGAACGAAATCGAGCATTTGTACTTCGGCATCGAGAGTAATTTTATCTAAAAATATCACGTCGGCGTTTTCTGCGAAAATATTTTTTTAGTCCTAAGTAAAGAAAGAAAAGAGAAGCAATGCCAAAAAGTATAGAAAGTGAGTTGAGTGAAACCAGAGCAAGTAAGATTGCAATTCCTAAAATAACTAAACCCGTATAAATCGTAGAGTTAAGCGGGACTGGTTTTCTACGCTTTTTTACAGTTTTTTTATCTTTTGAATGCTGATTTGGGAATACTTTTTGAAAAAACGTTTCTTGTTTTTTGCTCACATTTTTTTGTTTCTTTCTTCCTCCATCGTCATTGATTTGGGTATTTTGAGTAGTTATTTCATTAGTTTCTGACTTGAAACTTTCGCTTGGTTCGATAAAAGTGTATGAATCTCGGGTAGAAACAATCAGATTAGGCTGTTTGGGGTTAATACCTTCGAGTGGAATTGCTATCGATTTTTTACTGGTAGTATAATTGATGTTTGGAGACTTCTGAAAGCTGGCCAATTCTTTTCGGCACGATGCAAGAAGTGTTAAAGCAAGTAATAAAAACGCTGTTTTTTTCATTAATTTTATTAGAGAAAATCTGTTTTTTGATTTACAAAACGTTGTTTCTTCTGATTTGTTGCTAATTTTAGTTCAAACATAAAAAAACTCAAAAAATAGGGGAAGATAATTTTGGTTATCTTCCCCTAAGTATTTGTTTGACTGATTTACTATTATCTAAAATAAATCACATTCTCTTTTTGCTTCTGTTTTTTATCAATTACAGCCCCGACACCAGCTCCTGCACCAGCTCCAAGTACGCCACCAACTA
>JALQYE010000197.1:299-8235 GCA_023254245.1 Emticicia sp. | reverse complement strand
GGATAAATTAAAATAAGACTTGTACAATTCAAACATATAGTTTTATAAATTCTAATACTTATTATATATTTATCGAATAAAACATTGAATAGTAATATTTTACTGGAAAATTCAGCAATAAGCCATAAAAGGACAACTGTAAAAATTAAACATGAGTACTTCTAAACAAATTATCAATTTTAAAGGTCTTTATGGCGATAATCATTATCCGCTTTTACCCGATTTCATTCACCATGAGTCGCTCGAAGTACGAAGCAAAATGTATGATTGGGAAATAAACGAACACCTGCATACAGATTTATGTCAGATTTTTATGATTGAATCAGGAAACGGGATTTTGTTTTCGGAGCAAAACGAAGTCTCTATCGAAGGCCCTTGTTTGATTATGATTCCGACCAATACCCTGCACGGTTTTGCATTTGAACCGAGTATCGTGGGCGAAGTTCTGACTTTTTCGGAGAATTTTTTGGAAACGCTTTTCAAAAATTCTCCCAAAATTCTGCTTGAACTCAATCATTTGAAATATCTATCGTTTGAAAATAAAACCAGCATATTTGAGCAAATAAAAAACTATAAAAGCCTAATTTTGAAAGAGCTGTATGAAGAAAATCTCGAAAAACAAACAGTGGTTCAATCCTTGTTTCAATTATTTTTCATTAGCATCTATCGTTTTAGTTTTTCTCTAAAAACTACAATTTCGGCCTCTGACAACCGTACTTTGATGTATTTTCAGACATTTCAGAAGCACATCAAACGAACCATACAAGAAACAAAATCTATCAGCGAATACGCCAAAGAATTAAACATCACAACTGTGCATCTTAACAGAATCTGCCATGCGTTGGTACAAAAGTCGGCTTTACAGATTGTACAAGATTACCTAATTGCCGAAGCAAAAAAGTATTTGCTTAATACAAATTATTCAATTTCAGAGATTTCGTATTTGCTTAATTTCAAAGACCCTGCCTATTTTACCCGCCTTTTCAAGAAGCAAACGGGAGTTTCGCCCAGCGAGTTTAAGAAAATATAATAGAAAAGGCGACCGAAGCCGCCATTTTCTAAGTAGAAATTTATATAAGTGTAGTTAAGAAATTTACGAAGATATGAGGGTCTTTTGACCACTTTATAATTATTCCATAAAACCAGCTTTTGCTTTTTGACCACTTTTGGTCCAACTTCTCAGTTCGTCAAAAGCTTTACCTGTTTGTTCGTTCGTAAAATTACAGTGTCCTTGCCCGTTTGTATATTTTACGCTAAAATATTGCTGTTTTCCCTGTTTTTGAAGCAAATTTTCGTAGCTCACAATAGCCATATCAGCGGGAATCAGTTGGTCATAAATTGTATGTAAAGCCAACGTTGGTTTATCAATTAAACCTGTTCGGTCATATTTATCAAATAACGTATTCTGACTAACCGTTGCGGACAATCTTTCAGCTTTTTGATTTACCAAAAGGTTATTCGGAAATCTTCCATAGACAGTATTTGTATTGTCGTAAGGGTTTCCACCTGCTTTTTGAGCAATGTCACGCAAGACCCCTTCCCCAAAAACAAGAGAAAAGGCTAAATCATCAGGTTTTAAATCAAAATGTTTGGCAAACTCTACCGCCAACAAAGAATCTTTCGCATAGATTGCTTTTTTCATCAAAACGGCTTTACGAAAACCTGCTTGCATCGAAGTAGGTTCTTTGGGTTTCGACATATCAAAAATATCATGTAGCGAAGTGGCAATACCAGGAAAAAGCCCATTAAAAGTAGCAAATAAATCAAATTCCTTACGAGTTTGCAGATAAATACGCCCTGCTAACGGACACATCGGAAGACCTGCATTATAGTTTTTTCCGTAGTTTTCGAGCGTAGCCAGCGTTATACCTCCACCCATCGAATGCCCAGTCATGAATGTAGAATCTGGCTGACCGTATTTTTTTACAAAGTATTGTCGCAGAGCTTCAGTATCATCGACTCCTTGAGCAAGAGCCAGACCTTGAAACGCATAATCAGATGCAGCTACGGCAAAACCTCTTTCTAAAAAAGGAGTCATACGCTTCGGAAAATCTGGATTTTGGCTTTGGGCAGGTTTCGACCCCATAAATTCATAGCCGTGTGCATACATCACCAATTTTCCTTTCCAGTTTTCGGGAAAAAGAATTCTGTACTTTGCTCCATTAATGCTTCCAGTATCAATTTTGGCTACATTTTGGGCAAAGATTACTTGTGTGATAAATAAAAGGATTAAGATTTTTCTCATATTCATTTATTGTTTGAATCAAGCTCACTTCAATAAATTTTATCCCCGCTTCTCCTCCGAAAAGAAGAAGGTTGGGGATAAGACAGTTTGTAAAATAATAGGTTGGTACTTAAAGGCTTTATTTTGGAAGAGAAGTGTTTCGTGCATCTCTTCTAATTTTTTGGTCGAACTCAGAGGCGACCGACGCTCGGTTCGACCCACAGTTTTATGCTTCTCCCCAAACTTTTAGGGCGGTATTTACTGTCAAATCAAGTTTACGCCATTGGTCATCATGACTCATGTCATTACCATGGTGCGTTGACGAAAATCCACATTGCGGGCTCACACAAAGATTTTCGATTGGGGCATATTGAGCCGCTTCGTCGATACGTTTGCAGAGGTCATCAATGTTTTCGAGTTCTCGTTTTTTCGATGAAATGATTCCCAAAACAACTTTTTTGTTATTCGGCACAAAACGCAGCGGAGCAAAATCGCCCGAACGCTCGTCGTCGTACTCTAATAAATAACGGTCAACATTGATTTCGTTAAAAAGAATTTCGGCTACTGGCTCATAACCACCTTCGGCAAACCACGTACTACGATAATTTCCACGGCAAAGGTGAATGCCCACCGTCAAATCAGCAGGGCGGTTATCAATAACAGAGTTGATAAGAGCTGCATACGTACGAGGTAATTCGTTCGGGTCTTCGCCCCTTGCTTGTGCTGCTGCACGCATTTTAGGGTCGCAGAGATACGCCAAGTTAGTATCGTCAAGCTGCAAATAACGCAAGCCTGCCTCATACAAATGAGCGATTTCTTCACGATAAGCGGCAGCTAAATCGGCAAAGAATTCGTCCATATCAGGGTACGAATTAATATCAATTGATTTACGCCCACCACGGAAGTGAATCATGGTTGGCGAAGGAATCGATACTTTTGGCGTTTGTGAAACTACCGTTTTCAAGTAATTAAAATCGGCTACTTGAATATCTTTTACGTGCTTTAGCTTGCCTGTTACGCTCAAAACAGGTGGAGTAAAACCATCTTCGGCAGCTTTAGCATTTGGGTTAGCTTCAATACCGCCCGTTACGCTCACACCAGCCAATTCTTTCAAGAAATCGAGGTGAAAATAATCACGGCGAAACTCTCCGTCAGTGATTGCTTTCATACCAGTAGCCTCTAAATGTTTTACTGTTTCGGCAATTCCTGCATCTTCGATTGCTCTTAGTTCTTCCGCAGAAATTTCTCCTTTTTTCCACTTGAAACGGTTCTCTTTTACTTCTGGTGTGCGTAGTAAACTACCCACGTGGTCGGCTCTGAAATT
Source organism: Emticicia sp. (assembly GCA_023254245.1). Taxonomy (GTDB): domain Bacteria; phylum Bacteroidota; class Bacteroidia; order Cytophagales; family Spirosomataceae; genus Emticicia. The sequence continues at coordinate 4,687 of JALQYE010000197.1, read as the reverse complement.
TGACATTTTATGTGACTATTTTATGAATTAAATACAATTATTTTTGGTGATACTCTTATCCTTGCCTTTTAGCACTCCTTTTCTTTCAATAAGCTTGTTTATTCTTTCAAGAGTATTAAAATCGTTTAAATCTCGAAGAGATGATATGATTATAGCAATTAAACGAGAAAATCACCTTGAATCCCGAAGGGATGACATACTAATGTTTAAATCATCTTTCAACTTATTTCCTTCGAGTCAATTCTTGAAGTAATGATGCCTGCAAGAGCGGCTGGTAGAGCAAAAATCAAGAAATTAGTGGCGATTCCTAAACCTGCGGCAATCAATATACCAGCCAAAGATGGTCCAACGATTCCGCCTAAACGGCCTGCTCCCATTGCCCAGCCCACACCCGTGGTACGGAACTCTGTCGGGTATAATCTGGCTGATAATGCATACAAACCCACAAAACCACCTTGAATTCCGAAACCTAAAAGTGCAAAAATGAGTAAAACAATATCAGAACCTACGAAAAGGCCAAACGAGGCCATCAATACGCCTGTTAGCACCAAGATTACGCCCAAGGTTTTCTTTAAACCATATTTACTCGAAAAATATCCTTGTGTAATGATGCCGAAAAATGCCCCGAGATTAAAGATTGTGCCTGCATAAATGGCCAATTCCATCGAAAGTCCTGCATCTTTTGCCAATTTCGGAATCCAACTTGTGAGAAAATATAAAGCTGCAAAAGCCATAAATAAAGCTGCCCAAAGTTGAATTGTAGGTTTACGGAAATCTGATTTAAGTAATTGGTCAACTGGTAGTTTTGACTTTAATTTTTCAACCGTCGGTAAGGCCTCTATCGGTTGAATATTCATTTTGGTTAAGATTTTATTCAGTTTCTGAAGAGCATTTGTAGGTTGGGTTCGTAAATAAAAATCGATTGATTCTGACAAAAAGAATAGAATTAAAGGCACCGAAAACATAGAAGCAATACCTGCAATGCGAAACATGTGTTGCCAACCATCAGTTGGAATGACTTTGGCTGCTACCAAACCCGACAAAACTGCACCAACAGGATAACCCGAAATAACAAAACTCACCCAAAAATCACGGGTTTTATTGGGCGTATATTCAGAAGCAAGTGAAGCCGTACTGGCCAACATACTTCCGATACCAAGCCCACTAATAAAACGATAAATTAATAAATGTGTAATAGAAGTAGAATAGGAGGTTAGATAGATACAAATTCCCATGATAATACCACTAATGAGAATAATACTTTTTCGACCAATTTTATCGGCAAAAGGTGCTAAAAAGAGTGTTCCAAGGGTCATTCCGAATAATCCAGAACTGAAGACAGTGCCGAGAGCCGCAGGACTAATATCCCAATCTTTGGCAATGGCTGGTGCTGTGTAAGAAATTACCAGTACGTCCATGCCATCAAGCATATTCATTAGAAAACACACAAAAATTGTTGCGTATTGCAGGCCTGTCATCGGATTTTTATCGATGAGAGCTTTAGGGTTGAAAGTCATTATTTTAATGTTAGAGGTTGAATGTTTGATGCTTGATGTTGAATATTTGATTTAGGATTTAATTAAATGCTTGATTGTGATGTTTTTACGATAGCTGTCAGAATTCTAATAATAGATTCACATTCTTGTTTGATTTCCTCAAAATCATATTCAATAAACTTACCCGCTTCAATAAGTCTAATCCAATATAATGTTTCACGAGCTTCTTTCGAAGCAATGCTCATTTTCGCCGCAAAATCTTTCTTTGAATAACCCGCATCTGCTTCTTCTACATTTGCTCCTATGCTTGTCCCACTCTTCAAAAATTGCTTGGATAACACATATTCATTGCTTGCCAATAAAAGTTTATAAACATCTATAGACTTCAAAGCGAAATTAAATGTCTTAGTTTTTATCAGATTTTCTTTCATCAAACATTTAGCATTGAACATCCAACATTTACAAAATTTTCCAAACTTGAATCGCTACGTTATCGGGATTTCTGATGCCTTTACAAATAAAAATGGCATTATTCATCCATTCGTATTTACCTTGTGGGGCTTCAAATTTTGGTATCGCACGAAAATAATACTCTGATGGTGAAACAGCTTCTCCTCGTCCGATTCGAGCAGCAACTTCGGGTGTGGCTACACGTAAACCTGTATTTTTGATATAAATCGTTACACCATCATCAGTTTTGATTTGATAATGTGCTTCCAATTCGGCCACGCCATCTTTTCTTACGATTTGCCAGTCGGCACCACCGTCCAGAATCTCACCTTTTATTTTTGGTCCTTCAAAACTTCCTCCTATGATTGGAATAATTCTACGCATTCCGTGGGGAGTATCGCCTACTACATAAGGTGGTTTTAACTTTACTTTTAATTCGCAGACAAATTCTAAACCTGGTGCTTCGGGGGTGCTTTGGGCAGCAATTTCCATAGAAAAAAATAAAAGTAAGAGAAAAGGTAAGTGTTTCATGTCTTAGTTTTTTTGGTTGAGAGTCTGTATATCAAAACCAGCTATTTTTTTATAATTATCCATTACTTCGGCAAGTTTCTCGTGTGGAATTTCGTCTTCTGAAAAACCTTTTGGAAACCAATCCTCCATCATATCCATGATTTCATCGGGGCCTTTGGCTCTATTTTGTAGCACAACTTTTGCAGCCGCTGGTACTCTTTCTCTGTCGTATTCAATAAGAGCATTTTCAGGATTCTCATTCTTTATCAAGCATTTGGTTAAACAATCGGCATCGAGAATAGCCTGAGATGCTCCATTTGAGCCAATCGGGTACATCGGGTGAGCGGCATCGCCAAGCAAGGTAACTCGCCCAAAAGTCCATTTATCTAAAGGATTTCGGTCTGACATCGGAAATTCATAAACGGCTTTTGCTCCATCAATCATCGTCGGCACATCGAGCCAATCGAATTTCCAATCTTTATATAAATCAACTAATCGAGCCTTATCAGCCTCACGATTCCAATCACGAGCTGTTAGTTTCGATTTTCCTTCTTTTATATTCCCCACCCAATTGATTAAGCAATTTCCATCGGCATCAGGTTTTCCAATCGGATAAACTACCATTTTCTGGCGTAAACTCCCAATCATGGCCATTGATGTACCGTCTAAAAATGGTTTCATGGTGGTCGTGCCACGATACAGTATATTTTCGGAATAAACTGGCGGGCCTTCGTTAGGGTAAAGTTGTTGACGAACAACCGAGTTTATACCATCAGCACCTATCAGAATATCAGCATGTTCTTCCCGTATTTTTTCGTTGGTATCTTTATCAATGAAATGAGCGATTACTTCTCTATCAGTTTGTTCAAAGTGGCTTAGGTGATGATTTTTCAAGATAGCATCTTTACCCAACGCTTCCACGACTTCATCAAAAAGTAACATCTGTAAAACCCCACGATGCACCGAAAATTGTGGCCATTTGTAACCCGCAAAACGCCCCCGTGGTTCTGTCCAGAATTGTTGGCCGAATTTATTAAAATAGACTAAATCACTGGTTTCGATAGCATTTTGGGCAATTTTTTCTTGTAAACCCAAATTAGTAAGCACTCGAACACTGTGCGGAAGCGTATTTATTCCTACGCCTAAAGGCTTAATTTCTTTGACTGACTCAAAGACTTTAACCTCAAAACCCGCTTTATAGAGGCTCAATGCGGTAGTCAAACCACCAATTCCGCCACCAATAATAATAATCTTCATTAATAAATAGATACTTTACCTCCGATAGGAAGTTTTAGGGGTTTCTCTTAAATTATAATTTTCCAACAAAATTCTGCATTATACCATGATTTTACTATGCAAAATAAGCGAATAAATATGCAAAAACAATCAAAAAGCAGCCTTTTCGGGGCTTGTTATCGACTTTTACTTTAATCCCAGCATTCTAATAGCATTTTCCTTCAATATAAGCGGCTTTACTTCTTCTTTGAAACCAGCATCTGCAAAATCTTTCATCCATCGCTCTGGAGTGATTAATGGGAAATCTGTTCCGAAAAGCATACGGTCTTTGAGTAGCGTATTGGCATATTGCACTAATTGTTTCGGAAAGTATTTCGGCGACCAGCCACTCAAATCAATATAAACGTTAGGTTTGTGCATGGCTACTGATAAGGCTTCATCTTGCCACGGCCAACTTGGGTGGGCAATGATAATCGGGCAATCAGGGAAATCAATCGCTACGTCGTCGAGGTGCATCGGATTGGAATATTCTAAACGCAAACCGCCTCCGCCTCGCACGCCCGAGCCAAAACCCGAATGTCCCGAATGAAACAACATCGGTAATTTGTATTCGGCAATTACTTCGTAAAGATGATAGGCCATTTTATCATAAGGATAAAAACCTTGTACCGTTGGGTGAAATTTGAAGCCTTTTAC
>JALQYE010000197.1:0-289 GCA_023254245.1 Emticicia sp. | reverse complement strand
TTCGTCCTTTGTGGGGGTCGATGCTGGCAAAGGCAATCATCACATCATCGTTTTTGAGAGCTGCTTCGGCCACTTCGATATTTGGAATGCGACGTTTGCCCACATTATGTTCCGAATCAACGGTAAACATCACAAATGCTAAATTATTATCTCGATAAAAATCGGCGGTTTCCTGAATCGTCGGGCGTTTATCTGATTTGAAATATTTGGCAAATGCTTCATCCAGTTCTGGACGATAATCATCATGCGGTTTACAACACGACACTTCAGCGTGCGTGTGTACATCAAT
>JALQYE010000196.1 GCA_023254245.1 Emticicia sp. | reverse complement strand
GCCTAATATTGCTCATAACAGCTATTAGTGCGACATTGGCTTCGATTTTGGGTTATTTTTTGTCCTTAGAAGGTGGATACAATGAAGAAATATTAGAAGAACACCAATTTCAAGGAATCGGATTGGCTATTTTTTGCTGGATTGTATGGATTTTAAGCACAGATTGGATTACATCTAAAGCCGCAAAAGCTAAACTTTTCTATTTCCCTTCATTGATTTTTGCATTTGTATTAATGATTATCACTGGTCATCATGGTGGAAACCTAACACATGGCGAATCTTATTTAACCGAAAATACTCCTAATCCTTTTCGTAGTTGGTTGGGGATGCCAGATAAGAATGATATTCCTACGAATGAAGTTGCAACAAAGATTCAGAACCCGACCGAAGCTCAGGTTTATACAGACATTGTGAAACCAATTTTTAAACAAAAATGCGAGCAATGCCACAATGCAACAAAAATGAAAGGTGATTTGCGTATGGACGAGGTTGAACTTTTTATAAAAGGAGGGAAGCATGGTGTAATTTTTAAGGCGAATGATGTGCAAGGAAGCGAATTTATTAAACGAATCTTATTGCCTGAATCGGACGACGACCACATGCCTCCAAAAGGTAAAACACAAATTACCGAAGATGAACTTACAATTTTAAAGTGGTGGATTGAACAAGGAGCATCATTTGACAAAAAAGTTTCACAGCTATCAATTACCAACGAAGTTAAGCCAATTTTGTCAACTTTGGGTATTGGCAGTAAATCAAATACTGTTGAAGTTAAGCAAGATAAATATACAGTTGAAGAAAGAATTTTAGCTATTAATGTCGATGAAGTAGAAAAATCATCCATCGAAAAAGTTAAGAAATCAGGTGGTTTGGTTTTACCACTTTCGCAAAATAACAATTATGTAGAGGTTACATTTTTGAATAATCCCAAATTCTCTGATAAGGATGCGTCTTTAATTGCGATTGCTCCAACACAAACCTTATGGTTAAAGTTGTCAAATACTCAAATCACCGATAAGTCTGTCGAGTTTATAGTGAAACTTCCGAACCTTACCAGATTACACCTTGAAAATACAAAGATTACTGATATTGCTTTGAATTCTATCAGTTCACTAAAAAATCTTGAATATTTAAACCTCATCGGCACGAGCATTACCGACGCCTCAATTCAGCATTTAGGCAGGATAAAAAATTTAAAAAAGCTTTATGTTTGGAAGACCAAAATGACAGAATCGGGAGTTGAAACCCTAAAAAAAGCGTTGCCAAATTTGGTTGTAGATTTAGGAATAACGCAACAACAAATGGCTGAACTCGAAAAAGCTAAAGCAAATGAAGTAAGCGATGATGTATATAAGAAAAAGTGAGGATATAATTCATAAAAAAAGGATTGATGTACATCAATCCTTTTTTTGTTTATTTTCAATTGCTTGAAGTTCATTTAGTGCATTTTGAGTATCAGAATAACTTGGGTAAATATAGTCTTCTGGGTCATAATTTTCATTAGAAACAACCAGTACGATAGCATTATCTGAAAAATTTTCTAAAGTATGCCAATCTTGAGGTTCGAGAATCAATACTTTGTTTGGTTCATCAAGACCGAAAACCATTTTCTTATCGGGTGTTTCCACATAAATGTCACACGAGCCTTGTAAACACATCAATGCCTGCCATGCTTTTATATGTCTATGTCCACCTCTTGTTTCACCATCTGCGTTGGTAATATAAAAGATACGCTTCAGTGAACCAGGTAAAATATTTTCAAAAACAGTTAAATCTCCCCTGTTACTCGAATGTACAGGTAAAGTGAAAATTTTAGGCATAGTGGTTGTTAAGGTTAGTACTAAATCTAAATAAAGTACTTAAGTTTGTTGATTCAATTGTCTATTGACTTGTAAACATAATAAAAACTTAAGTATTATTTTAAGATTTGACTATTTTTTATCGTCCGAAATCTAAATATTTGTTAATTTATATTAAAATTTGGTTAAAAATAATAAAAATACATTTAAAATCTATATTTTATTAGATAAAATAACAAAGACAAAAAGTTAGATTGTCCATCTATCAATTACTTTTTCAAAAACAGGACTTCAAAAAGAATACAATAATTTAAAAGCCAATCGAATTTCCTCCATCTACTGGCAACGAAATACCTGTAATATACCTTGCGGCATCTGAGGCTAAGAAAACAGCAGCCCAGCCAATATCCGAAGGTTTACCAAATTTACCAATAGGAGTTCTATTTAAAGCACGATTCATGCGGTCAGGGTCACTGCCCATTGCGGTTTTCATCATGCTTGTTTCGATAAAACCTGGGGCAATTGCATTGATTCGAACGTTTTGTGGTGAAAACTCAGAAGCTAAGACTTTTACCATTCCTTCAACACCTGATTTAGATGCTGCATACGCTACAACGCGGTCGATGCCATAGTAGGCTGCCATAGATGAAATCATGATAATGGAACCACTCTTACGGGCAAGCATACGTGAGGCACAAGCTCGTGTTAGAGCAAAAACAGCACTCAGATTAGTTTGAATAATATGATTGAAATCTTCATCAGTTACCTCTAAAGCTGGACGTTTCATATTGATTCCAGCATTATTTACCAAAATATCAATTGGGCCATATTTTGATTCAACATTACCCACTAAGCTATCTAATGAAGCCAAATCTGTCACATCATTGACAAAATAATAGGCGTTTTCGCCTAATTCGGCTATTGCCTCTTGTAGTGGCTCTTCTCTACGGCCCGTTATAACTACTTTTGCTCCTGAAAAAATCATGCACTTGGCTATATCAAAGCCAATTCCGCTGCCTCCGCCAGTAATTAAACATAATTTATTATCGAGTGCAAAAGCTGTATTATGTGAAGTGTGTTTACTCTCTTCTGTGAAAATTGCTCGTTCTGTCATCTTAAATGATATATTTCTACTAATTTTTTAACTTCTTCTAAACTTCTACTTGGCGGTGTTAGTGAATTTGGTATTGGCATTTTTGAAAATTCTTTAAAATACAAAACACATGCATCTCTCCACCAAATAGCTTCTTTTTCTTGTGCTTTTAGTCTGCTATTTACACTTGCAAATGTCTCAGAGTCAATGTATGGTTGCAATTTTAACCAATCTTTTTGTAATTTTTGAACTTCAATAACGCCATTGTAGTATCTGTAACAAAGCTCTTCCCAAAGTGTATTTCCAGTGCTGAGTTTCTTATTCCATGAAATATGATGGAACCATAATAAATAATTCAAATCGCATTTTTCAGGGTTTCCCCATGTGTCATTGAGGTCTTTTGAGTATAGCTTGATGGCATTGCTAAGCTTCCCAGTTCTATCGAAGCCTAAGCCTATTGAGTCAGCTCTGTGGTAGTAAATGGATGTCCAATCTGGTCTGGCGGCTTTCGTTAGCCAAGGCTCTGGTCCGTAATGGTGGCCTTCGCCCATCATGTGATGCAAGCCAAGCGGATATGTATAACTTATATACGTTGGCAATGATTTTTGCATTATTTCGTTGATTTGAACTTTTGCTTTTTCATCATTCGTTAAGGTCATACCAATCCATTCTTTGGCTATTTTATCTGAACTTAGTGTATAGTCCCATGCTAAACGCCCGAACGCATACCAATTTGCTTGATTGAAAGGATGTCCGCACCAATTGGCATCAGAACCTGTATTTGCCACACCAGCAATTAAAGAATTTTGGCTATTGTATAAACTACCATCAACCACTTTGGATACTGTTGAACCTTTGCCTTGTGCATAGGTGTCAGTATCAAGGCATTCTTTAAACATCGGTGCTAAATAGGTGAGGTGTGTAGATTGTCCCAAATATTCTTGAGTAATCTGAAACTCAATTCCAAGTTTAGTATTTGGAAAATTGCCAAACATCGGATGAAAGGGCTCACGAGGCATGAAATCAATTGGTCCATTTTTCACCTGAACAATGACCTTTGAATCAAATTTTCCATCAAGTGGCTTAAATTGTTCGTAAGCTTCCTTAAATCTATCACCATTGGGGTCTGCATTATAAACAAATGCTCGCCAAATGACAATTCCAGAAAACGGCTTCATTGCTTCGGCAAGCATATTTGCTCCGTCGGCGTGTGTACGACCATAATCTTGTGGCCCAGGCTCTCCTTCCGAATTTGCTTTGACCAAATATCCACCAAAATCTGGAATGTATTGGTGAATTTCTTTCGTTTTTTCATTCCACCATTTTCTTACTTCTGGGTCGAGTGGGTCGGAAGTTTTTAGTCCACTAAGCGTTCGAGGTGAACGAAAGTTTACTGAAATAAATACTTTTATACCGTATGGCCGAAGAACATCAGCTACGGCCTTGATTTTTTCGAGGTATTCGGCTGTAAGAAACCTTGAACTTGCATTTACATTATTGATTGAGGTCGCATTAATACCCAACGAAGCATTCGCACGGGCATAAGCAATGTATCTTGGGTCGATTCTGAAGGGCAACTCATTCCATTTCCAAATAGATGAACCTGCATAGCCACGCTCTACTGTGCCGTTGGCGTTGTCCCAGTGATTAAGCATTCGTATTTTAATTTTTGGACTGCTTATAATATTTTCACTCAGAGACTGTCCAGTCTGAATGCATCTTAGTAATTCAAAGGCACCATATAATACGCCTGATTCTGATTTTGAAGTTATAATTATATTTCCTTTTCGAGAAAATATGGCAAAGCCATCACTTGATAGATTATTTGTAAGTGCTTGATTAGAAGATGTTTCTAATATAATTCCTCCAGTTAGACTATTAGATGAAACAATATTTGTTTTGGTGCCTAAAAGCCCAGCAAAACCCATTTGCAACTCTTCAGCAGCTTTTTGTAATGTTGGATGATTGACATTAAGTGTTGAAATAAATTTCGTGTATTTCTGATAGGCCAACTTTTGTTTTTGGTCTTTAATTAAATCATATTTTAGCCAAAGCCGAGAACCATCGTCGGCCATTGAAAAAAAAGTAATTACCAAAAATAAGGCTGTAAAAATTCTTTTTTTCATCATAAATGGATTGATTATCAATCTGTTGTTAGGTTCTATTAATGAATTTGAAATTTATACTGGCTGTAAACTTAAGCGATGCTCTTCTAAGTATTAGATAAAGCGTTTACTCGCTTAAACTTCGTTCGATTGCCATTTGTAGGCCTCTTATTTCGGCCAGTCCTTTTAGTCTTCCGATAGCCGAATAACCAGGATAAGTTTTACGTTTTGTAATTCCTTCCTGTAAATCATCAAGCATTTGGTGTCCGTGGTCAGGTCTCATTGGTATCTGGCTATCTTCTTGACCAGCAGCTTTTCTACGAATTTGTTCTTCAATCACCGCTTTAACCACTTCATACATATCTACATCGCCATCTAAATGTGCTGCTTCGTGAAAATTGAGCGGGTTTTCTTCACGCTTGGTAGTTCTTAAATGCAAAAAATGTATACGATTAGCAAATCTTTTTACCATTTTAGCTAAATCATTATCGCTACGCACACCTAACGAACCCGTACAGAAGGTGATTCCATTGGCGGGCATATCACAGGCTTGCATGAGTTGAGTTAAATCATTTTCGGTGCTGACAACTCTCGGTAAACCCAAAAGAGACTTAGGAGGGTCATCGGGGTGAATACATAAATTGATACCCAAATTTTGAGCAAATGGCGTGATTTGTTTAACAAAATAATAGAGATTGCTGCGAAGTTCAGCATCTCCTATGTTAGCATAATTATCAAGTAAATCTTGAAATGTGTTTAAGTTGAATGCTTCTTCCGAACCTGGTAAACCCAATAATGCAGTATTTTTAAGGGTTTCGATAGCTTCAGCACTCATTTGCTTAAATTTTATCTTAGCCGATTCTCTTACTTCTGGCTCGTAGTCTTTTTCAGCATTGGGGCGTTGCAGAATATACAAATCGAAAATGGCAAAGTCTTCCCAAACAAACCTAAGAGCTTTTGAGCCATCAGGCATTTCATAATTTAGGTTTGTACGTGACCAATCCAGCACGGGCATAAAATTATAGCAAACAGTCTTGATACCGCACTTGGCTAAGTTTTGTAATGAATGCTTATAATTTTCGATAAAATATTCTCGTGATGGTAACCCCTTTTTGATGTCTTCGTGTACTGGAAGACTTTCGACTACTAACCATTTGAGTTTCGAATAACGGTTATTATCTTTTTCGATGATTTGTATTCGCTCTTTAATGGCCTCAACCGACCAAATTTCACCAACAGGAATTTGATGCAAGGCCGATACAACCCCTGTACAGCCAGCTTGTCGAATATCCATGAGTGAAACTGGGTCGTTTGGCCCAAACCAACGCATTGTATGTATCATTTTAATTTACGACGGGGTCGCCCGTGCGATTTTGAATTACGATTTACGAATAATTACACGCTCATAGATTTTTATCTGTATTCGTCATTCGTAAATCATCATTCGTTATTATTTTACTAAACTTATTCTTTGAGCATTTTTCTGTGCTTTTAACGCCAACTCTGTTGCTAAAAAGCAGTGTTCTTGCGTCATAGCGGTTTCAGTACGATTTAAAATATCATCAACTAATTGTGTGCCGTAAGGAAGTACTTGAGCCGAACAATCGAAGTATTTTGTTTCTTTACTATCGGTTAAGAATAAATGACTACCTCCTTCACGGCCAGCAAGGTCAATGTTTTTTCTGATTTCGATGAAACCGTCAGTACCAAGAATTGTCAAACGACCGTCGCCCCAAGTTTTTAAACCATCGGGTGTAAACCAATCGACTCTTATATAGCCCATTCCTCCATTTCCACGAAGCATGGCGTCACCAAAGTCTTCAAATTTTGGGAATTCTGGGTGATGAACATTCCCGATTTGAGAAGCAACAACCTCAGCTTTTGTTGAGTTAGTAAAATATAAATATTGGTCGAATTGATGCGAAGCAATATCAGTTATGATTCCACCGAACAAATCTTTATTAAAAAACCACTCTGGGCGTGTTTTGGTGTTCATTCGGTGTGGGCCAAGTCCAATCGTTTGAATCACATTGCCAATCGCTCCCGCTTTTACCAGTTCTCCAGCTTTTACAGTTGCCCTATTCTCGAAACGTTCGCTATACATGATTGAGTAGATTCGACCCGTGGCTTTTTGTACTTTCCGAACTTCGGCTAATTGTTCGAGTGTTGTGATACCTGGTTTATCTGACATAAAATCTTTTCCCGATTTCATAACTCTGATACCCAATGGAGCTCTTTCGGAAGCAATGGCCGAACTTAACACCAATTGAATTGATTTATCATCTAAGATTTCTTTTTCATCTTTTACCAATTTGGCATCAGGATAACGTTTGGCAAAATCCGCAATCAGATTAGCCTCTTTTGCAAAATAGGCTACTAACTGTCCACCACCTTTCTTTACGGCTTCCACTTGCCCATAAATATGGTTGTGGTTCATGCCAATAACGGCAAATTTGATACGAGGAGAGTCGTAAACCTTTTCGGTAGCACCTTTTACAATTTCAGTACTATAATGCCCGAACCTATTATTTTGAAGCATTGGGAAGGCCATTAATCCTGCCGCTGCCGATGTTTTTTTAAGGAAATTTCGTCTATTGTTCATTGGAAATATGACGGGGTCGCCCGTGCGATTATTAGATTTGAAATAAGAAATCCAAGCTGCGAGAAATATCTCATAACTTATATTTCATATCTCATACCTATCTTTTACATTTTAATATAATTCGTACCGTAAGGTTTTCTTTGCGAACGAGACAACATGGCATTGGCCTCGCTGTCGTTTATAAACTTCTCGGTCGTAGGATTCCAAGTAAGTTTTCGAGGAAGTTTCATGGCGATATGGCTAATTAAACAAACCGTACACGCTCTATGACCAATTTCAACTGGCGAAATTGGCTCTTTTCGGCTCTGAATACAATCAAGCCAGTTGCCGTGTTGTTCCGTACTTTTGTATAAGTGAATTTCATTTTCGCCGATAACCGACTCTAAAATTTTAGGGTCACTGGCATCGAGAGCCTTGCTACTTTTGGCTTTAGAAACGGGGTCGCTGGCTGAAGCAACATAATCTCCACGAGATACAAAAATCCAGCCTTCTGTTCCTTCGTATCTGATTCCATTGGGGAAGCCTCCACTCGTGTACATGGTCACACCGTTGGCGTACTCAGCTTTCACCATAAAGTCGCCATGAACATTCCAATTACCACTTTTCGGAAACTCAGCTACTGCTTGTAAGGTTGTTGGGCCTGTATA
>JALQYE010000195.1 GCA_023254245.1 Emticicia sp. | reverse complement strand
AGGTAAATATTTTGATATTCCTCCACTGGCAGTTATCGAAATAGATATCGAAGCCGATGCCAAAGACTTCGGCCTTAGTGAATTTGATTATTACTCTATGAAAACTAAAAGTTTGTTAGATTTTGGAGTAAAAGAAGTTTTTTGGTTCTTTTCGGCATCCAAACAAGTAGCCATTGCTCGTCCGAACCAAGATTGGATTATTGCAAATTGGGATAAAGAATTAGTGGTTTTGGGCGAATATAAATTTTCGCTCGAAAAACTACTCGAAAAAGAAGGATTCAAACTTTAGAAAATTCTATAAAACTTGGCGTAAATCGCAACACATTCAACATTAATCATTAATCATTATTTAAACTATGGCTCGTAAAATCCGAATAGGTATGGTTGGCGGTGGTCGAGGGGCATTCATTGGGGGTGTTCATCGCATTGCGGCTGCCATTGATGGTGAAATCGAATTAGTTGGTGGGGCTTTTAGTTCTACCCCAGAAAAATCAAAGGCTTCGGGCGAAGACTTAATGCTCGACCCCGCTCGTTGCTACGGCGATTTCAAAGAAATGATTCAAAAAGAAAAGCGTCGCAAAGACCGCATGGACGCTATTTCAATCGTTACCCCCAATCACATGCACTTTGCTCCAGCAAAAATGGCCTTAGAAAATGGCTTCCATGTGATTTGTGACAAACCTGTGACTTTCACTCTTTCAGAAGCTCGAAAACTGAAAGATATTGTTGAGAAAACAGGTTTAACCTTTGCTCTTACGCACAACTACACAGGTTATCCGATGATAAAACAGGCTCGTGCCATGATTCAAGCAGGTACAATCGGAAAGATTCGTAAGGTTATTGTTGAATATCCACAAGGCTGGTTATCGTTTCCTGAAGAACAAACAGGTACAAACAAACAAGCTGAATGGCGTACTGACCCTAAGCGTTCGGGAATTGCAGGTGCTGTGGGCGATATTGGAACACACGCCGAAAACTTGGCTGAATACGTAACTGGCCTGAAAATCACCGAACTTTGTGCCGATGTTTCAACATTTGTTGCAGGGCGTTTGCTTGATGATGATGCCAACGTTTTATTGCATTTCGATAATGGTGCAAAAGGTATTCTGACTTGCAGCCAAATTGCAAACGGCGAACAAAATGGGCTTAGTATCAGAGTTTATGGCGAACTTGGAAGTTTATTCTGGCACCAAGAAACGCCTCAGTATTTGAAACATAAATCTATTGATGGGCAGCGTATTTTTGAACCATCAGTGGGTGATTTATACGAAGCAGCTAAAGTAAGTTCACGCATTCCGTTTGGACATCCAGAAGGATATTTGGAAGCCTTTGCTAATATTTACAAAAACTTTGCTCGCACAGTTCGCAAGCGTATGAATGGCGAAACACCCAACGAATTTGACCTCGACTTCCCAACAATTGATGACGGTATCAGAGGAATGCAGTTTGTGGAAACAGTAATTGCATCGGGTAAATCTAATAGCAAATGGGTGAAGTTTAAAAACTAAAATTCCTTGCTATTTTTTTAGTATATATTAGAATTAAATATTTGTAATAATTTTTTAACATAATCCAAAAATTCCCCCATCGGGGGTTAGGGGGCTTTATGAAAACAATAAAAGGACCAGCGATATTTCTTGCTCAATTTATGGGCGATGAAGCACCATTTAATTCACTCGATACAATTGCCGATTATATGGCAGGGTTGGGCTATAAAGGAATTCAGCTACCATCGTGGGATAGCCGTGTGATTGACCTTCAAAAAGCGGCAGAAAGCCAAACTTATTGCGATGAGCTTAAAGGTAAATTAAAAGATAAAGGTTTAGAAATCACTGAATTATCGACTCACCTTCAAGGACAGTTGATTGCTTCGCACCCCGCCTACAACACGATGTATGATGCGTTCGCACCAGCAGCCGTACATGGCAATGAGCCAGCTCGTCGTCAATGGGCAGAGCAACAACTTAGATGGGGAGCAAAAGCTTCACAAAATCTTGGTTTGAAATCACACGTTGGTTTTTCGGGGGCATTGGCTTGGCCTTTCCTGTATCCGTGGCCTCAACGCCCAAGTGGCTTGATTGAAACGGCATTCAAAGAATTAGCAAACCGTTGGAGACCAATTTTAGATTATTATGATGAGTGTGGCGTTGATTATTGCTACGAATTACACCCTGGTGAAGACTTGTTTGATGGTACAACCTTTGAAATGTTTGTAGATTATTTGGGCGGACATTCACGTGCGTGTATCAACTACGACCCAAGCCATTTTGTGCTACAACACCTTGATTATTTGGCATTTATCGACCTTTATCACGACCGTATCAAGGCATTCCACGTAAAAGATGCCGAGTTTAATCCATCAGGAAAACAAGGCGTTTATAGCGGTTATGCTGGTTGGGCAGACCGTGCAGGTCGTTTCCGTTCATTGGGCGATGGTCAGGTAGATTTTAAAGGTATTTTCTCGAAATTATCACAATACGACTACGATTCGTGGGCAGTTTTGGAGTGGGAATGTTGCGTAAAATCATCGGAGCAAGGTGCTGCTGAAGGAGCTCCATTTATTCAAAATCATATCATTCAAGTAGCCACTCGTGCATTTGATGATTTTGCTGCAACTGGTGCTGATGAAGCTGTAAACCGCCGAGTTTTAGGGATTTAAAATCATTAATATCGTTCAGATAAAAGATAAAGTTGGGGTTGAATAAATTTTAGTCCCAACTTTATCTTTTATTCACTTTAAGACCTTGTGGTGGATAAAGTTGCCAAAGTTTTGTCCATATTATCTACCTATTTGTCGCTTTTTCTTCTTCACACACACTTCTTCTCTTATCTTTTATTTAATTTGTTTCGCAGTTTATTATTTAATCAACCTCAATCATTTTTCAATGAAAACAATTTCAAAAATCCTTGCCTTTGTTTTATTAGTAACTTCTACCAGTTTTGCACAAAAGAAGGGAAAGTGGGTAAAATTATTTGATGGTAAAACCTTCACAAATTGGCACGTGTATAACAAAGCAGGCCAACCAATTACTGATAAATGGAAAGTTCAAGATGGAACATTAGTATTTACTGGAAAAGCCAAAGGCGAAAAACACGGTGATGACCTCATTTCTGATAAAGAATATGAAAATTTTGAACTCGAATTAGAGTGGAAAGTATCAGAAGGTGCAAATAGTGGTATTTTTTATGGTGTTTTCGAAGATACAAAATATAGTGTTCCGTATTTAACTGCTCCCGAAATTCAAGTGCTTGACAATGAGCGTCACCCTGATGCGAAAGCTGGGAAAGATGGGAATCACAAGGCAGGTTCATTATATGATATGATTCCTTCGGCATCAGTTACAAAACCTGCGGGTGTTTGGAATACCGTAAAAATCATCAAAAACAAAGGAGAAGTGAGTATTTATCAGAATGGAACTCTTTCAGTAAAATACAAATCTGAGGGACCAGAATGGGATGCCATGGTAGCTAAAAGTAAATTTAAAGGCTGGGAAGGTTTCGGTAAATACAGCAAAGGCAAAATTGGTTTACAAGACCACGGCGATGCTGTTTCTTTCAGAAACATTCGTATCAGAGAATTATAATAGTCAACGGTCAATAGTTTTGACAGTCAATGGTTGACAGTCCACAGTTGTACAACACACTTTATATTTGTACAGTCACGACACAAAAAATGCGAGCCGAAATCGACTCGCATTTTTTGTATTCTACTATTTCCAGCATTAATATCCTGGATTTTGCACTAAAGCTTTATTAGTATCGATTTCACGTTGTGGAATTGGAATCACCAATTTATTATCGCTAAATGCTAACGTACCAACATTTCTCTTTAAGCGTTTTGCATCATGTACTTGTTGTCCTTCAAATGCTAATTCCAACTTACGTTCGGCTAAAATTGCATTTAAGTCAACGGTCGTAAGAGCCCTTGCCCCTGCTCTGGCTCTAATACGATTGATGTCGGCCAACGGAGTAGCACCGATAGCTGTATTCAATCGTTGATTGGCTTCAGCACGAATCAAATACATTTCAGCCAAACGAGCCACTGGCACATCGCCATATTGGTCGAGGAATTTTGCAGTAAAATTATTATTAGATGCTCTCACGAAGAATGTACCACGGCTATCTCCAGCCGCATAAAGTGCCAAGTGTTTTGCCTGCACACGAATATCTCCACGACCTTGGTAAGTCGATGGAGCATAGAAAGTATTCAAATCATTCGCACCATCTTGGTCTGTTACGATTACTTTAAAAATCATTTCGCTGTCGTTGGTAGCATCTGCAAATACTTCAGCAAACGTAGAAGTTAAAGCAAACTGGTTACTTGCAATTACTCGGTTAGCAGCATCACGAGCGGCAGCATAATTACCTTGTTGTAAGTAAACTCTTGCCAAAATAGCCTGTGCAGAACTTTTGGAAGCAAATCCAGCATCAGTAATATTTCCTAATAAAGATTCAGCTTTTGTCAAATCTTCTAAAACTTGCGTATAAACGGCAGCAACAGTTGCTCTCGGACGGCTATCAGCTTCGCTCACCACACGTGTAGGTGTAGTTACGAGTGGTACACCCAAGTTAGTGGCGTTATCGCCATCGCCCCATGCTTTTGCCCATAGTCTTACTAAATCGAAATAGACTAAACCACGAATAAAGCGAGCTTCACCTTCTACTTTTGCTTTTTTGCTTGCCTCAACTTTATCAAGCGATGCCAAAACATTATTTGCACGGTTAATAGTACTGTAAGCTTGTAGCCAAGTCGATTGCGTTTGACCATTGGTAGTGGTCATTGTTTTACGCCACAATTCATCCAACGTAGAGAATGTACCAGCAAATCTTACTTCGGCATCATCGCCCAATAGTTCGCCCGAATATTGAACAGCCCCACCATAGAGGTTATTGCTTGATAAACCATCATAAGCACCAATAAGCGTTACTTCTACATCTTGCGACGTAGCAAGAGCCGTTGACTCTTCGATTGATTGTGTTGGCTTCACATCTAAGCGGCTATCACACGCTGTCATTACTACAACAGATGCACCAACAAATAGCCAATTTTTTATATTTTTATTCATTTTATCTAATTTCTTTAAGTAAATCAATAAAGTGTTAGGCTATTAGAAACTAATGTTTAATCCACCCATGAAAGTTTTTGCTTGAGGAGTTGTATAGAAGTCATAACCCAATGCAATGTTTGATACCACATCGTCGGCATTAACTTCTGGGTCCCAACCAGAATACTTCGTGAATGTCAATAAGTTTTGACCTGTCACATACAATCTTACATTGCTTAATTTTACTTTGCTAATCAATGATTTTGGCAAATTGTAAGCAAATGTTACGTTACGTAAACGAACAAAAGAACCATCTTCAATGAAGCGGCTCGATGCTTGAGCTCCATTATTGAAGAATAAACGTGCTTGTGGAACGTTTGTATTGGTATTTTGTGGTGTCCATGCCGCTAATTGATTTACTGTTTGGTTATCTTCAAAACGACCATTAGCCGAAGAGAAACGACCTACACCGTAGAAATTAAGTTTGTTTCCGAACACACCATTCAAGAACACGCTCAATTCAAAACCTTTATAGCTAAATGTATTTGTTACACCCGCAACCCATTTAGGTAGCGGACTTCCGATTACCACACGTTGTGCTTGGCTATACGTTTTAGTTGTTGTACGGTCAAGTGAACCATCTGGATTCTTTGTATTCTTGTAGAAAAGGGCATCACCATTGGCAGGGTCAACACCTGCATACTCAACCGTAAAGAATGTACCTAATGGTTGTCCTTCAACGGCACGGCTCATGTTTGCCAATCCACCTTCAATTACTTGTCCTTGTAGGTCAGTAATTTTGTTTTTGTTTGTAGAAGCATTCAAACTTGTTTTCCATTTAAATTTACCAACTAAATTGTCAGTATTTAATACAAATTCAAACCCTTTGTTGGTTAAAGCACCTACGTTTTTCACTTGTGTAGCAAAACCAGTGGTACCAGGTACGTTTACGTTCAATAATAAACCTGTGGTATTTTTCTCGTAGTAATCAATCTCACCATTGATACGGTTTTTCAAGATACCAAAATCAAGGCCAATATCAATTTGCTGCGTAGATTCCCAACCAAGTGATGGATTGGCCAATTGTGAAGGACGCTGACCTGGTAAAGTACCATAACCTGCATCACCCGTAAACAAGCCTAATTGTGGGAAGTTACCGATTTCGGCATTACCTGTTTTACCCCAGCTTGCACGTAGTTTCAAGAAGCTAATTAACTCGATGTTTTTCAAGAAACTTTCTTCTGAAAGTACCCAACCTGCCGAAACCGCAGGGAAAAAACCATAACGGTTATCAGCACCGAAACGTGATGAACCATCAATTCTTGCACTTAAACCTAATAAGTACTTATCGTTAAATTTATAGTTCAAACGAGTGAAATAAGAAGCAAAACGATAGTCTGATTGAGAAGAACTGGCATCGGTTTTACGAGCAGCACTGGCAATCATACGATACGCATCTGATGGGAAATCTTTACCTTCAGCTGAGCTTGTCTTTGTTTGTGAGTTTTGGTAAGATAAACCAGCTGTTGCATTGATTCCGTGCTTACCAAATACATTGTCGTAAACGAAGTAATTGTTGGTATTATAGTTCTCAACTCTTACGAAACGATTGAAACCATAACCAAGTGGAGCACCGAAATTACGTTGAGTTTTGCTATTATAATATTGTTCTTCTTGTTGATTCAATAAATCAAGAGCAAATTCTGTACGGAAACGAAGACCTTTCAATAGCGTGTATTCGCCATATACACTGCTGATATTACGGTGTACGGTAGTATTGTAGTAGGCATTACCAATATTAATCATACCATTGTAATATACTGGAATCGAAATATCGCCAGGAGGTGTACCAGTTGGAAGGCCCGTTGTAGGGTCCGTTGCAGGTGTCATTGGAGGTAAAGCCACTAATTGTAGTGGATTATCAAACTGACGGTCGCCCGAAACACGCTCATTGAGTGAGCGAGCAACGCTCATGTTCATTCCGATATTCAAACGCTCTGAAACTTTGTGGTTGAGGTTCATGCGGCCCGTATAACGATTAAACGCATTTCCCAACAAAATACCCGTTTGGTCAAGTAATTGTCCAGAAATAAAGAATGTTGTTTTATCCGAACCACCACTTAAATTCAAATCATATTGCTTTGATGGAGCATTTTGGAATGCTAAACTACCCCAATCGGTATCAGCTTGGTTGGCTGTTCCGAGTGTTCCAAGACTTTGAGTTTCAAAGAAACTTTCCATGTAAGCTGTATAAGAATCTGGGTCTTTTACATCATAGCCATCAATGGCATCAGAGTTGGCAGCAGCAATACGATAGAAGTCCATGTATTGTTTGGTGTTCAAAAACTTCAATATGTTTGTTGGCTTGCTTTTGCCATACTGCATACCAAACGTAATTTTAGTAGCACCTGATTTACCTCTTTTCGTAGTAATCAAAACAACACCATTAGCAGCACGAGCACCATAAATAGCACCAGCCGAAGCATCTTTTAAGATTTCGATTGATTCGATATCTTGTGGATTAATATCAACTAATGGGTTGGTATCACCACCATTACTACTCAAGTCGCCTTGTGTTAATGGAATACCATCTACATCAGTATAAATTTGACATTCATCAGCCTTAAGTGCTGCTGCGAGAGCCACACCAGTTGTATCAGAGCCACCGCGTCCAAGCGTGGTGATGTTGCCTTTTTCATCTACACCTTGAAATCCAGCAACAACTACGACATAACCTTTATCTAAATCGTCTTGAATATTGTTATGATCAATTTTTAAAATTCTTGCTTTCGTGTGAGCATCATCAGTGAGAATTTTGACCTGAGAGCCTGTATAGCTTTTAGCTTTTATACCAAGGTCGATTAATGCAAGAGCAGTCATGCCAATACTTACCTGTTCGCCTGTAGACACCATAACATCCAATTCTCGTGGATCAGGTTCTTCCATAATTTCTTTTGCCAAGCCAATGAGTCTATTAGTTTCCCCTGACATCGCAGAAACTACAACCACCACTTGATGACCGAGTGATTTATATCGAGCTACGCGCCTTGCAACAGCCCGAATTCTTTCAGGCGTTCCAACTGAAGTGCCACCATATTTTTGTACAATTAAACTCATAAATTTTAGTTAAGAATTATTTTCTTTATTTTAGTTAAGCAATTATTGTAAGCTTGATCAAGCAGTTCTGGTTTTGAGCCTCCAGCCATTGCTA
>JALQYE010000194.1 GCA_023254245.1 Emticicia sp. | reverse complement strand
AATAGAGCCAAATCCTCTAATTCTAATATCAGGGGCAGTTCCTGGCTGACCACTACCAGCAGTTGCTTGAACACCAGCCGAAACACCAGCGAGTGCTTGGCCAATGTTGGTAATTGGGCGAATACCGATTTTATCAGCTCCAATTTTGGCCGCTGAACCAGTAAACGAGGTTTTCTTTGCTGTACCAAAAGTAGTTACAACTACTTCGCTAAGCGTTTCGTTACTCGGAACAAGGCTCACTTTGAGTGAAGTTTGATTACCAACGGCTACCTCTTGGGTTGTAAAACCAACGTAACTGAATACCAAGCGGGCAGAACTTGGAACACTAATGCGGAAATTTCCATCGGCATCTGTATTTGTGCCTTTCGTAGTACCTTTGATAGTTACTGCCACACCTGGTAGGCCTGAACCATCATCTCCAATTACTTTTCCAGTAATGGCTTTCTCTTGTGCTAATGCCTGAAAGGTAATAGCAATACAAAAGAAGAGAAACAATCGTAGATTTTTCTTCATAAAGTTTAGTTTGTGATAGTTATTTGAATTAAATAAGCTGCAAATATAGTTGCAAAAAATAATATTTTGGCATTGTAATAGTTACAAATGCAACAATTTTTTAATAAAAACTATAAAATGCTTAAACTTGATTATTAAAATAGTAGAAATATTAAAAAAAGGAGCTTTTCTTGAAGAAGTTTTTTTACAATACTTTATAATCAGGCATTTAGTGATAGGGGTATTTAATAAGAGCTTGCTTTTCAGACATAAAAAAGGTCCACAAGATTTATTCCTTGTGGACCTTTTGCGACAGTATATTTTATTATTTCCAGAAGCCTTCTGTAATCATAGCTTTTTCGAGTTTCGCTCCTAATTCATCAGAAGCCTTCACTAATGGTAAACGAACTTCAGAGCTACAAATTCCTTTAATTTCGCAACATTTTTTGATACCCACAGGATTTGATTCTACGTATAATAGAGTATCAAAATCAACAAATCGTTGTTGAATTTCGGCTGCTTTCTCGAAATCACCTTTTAAGGCAGCCCAAGTCAACTCGCCAAATTCTTTCGGGAAAGCATTGGCAATTACCGAAATAACTCCACTAAAGCCCATGCTGATTGAAGTTGTCACGAGGTTATCATCACCTGAAAGTAATAAAAATCCTTCTGGACAACGTTTGGTTAGTTCAATAGCATTTTCAATGCTACTGGCATCTTTAATACCGATGATATTTGGGTGTTTGGCCAATTCTAAAACCGTCGGAATTTGAATGTGCGTAACCGTGCGGCCAGGTACATTATACAACAAAACGGGTACTGGCGAAGCATCGGCAATGGCCGTAAAGTGAGCAATCAAGCCTGCTTGCGAGGGTTTATTATAATACGGACAAACCGATAAAATAGCCGAAACACCACTCAAATCAGTGTTTTTGATGGTTTCTAATACTACTTTTGTATTATTTCCACCCAAACCATAGACAATTGGGAGGTTCTTTTTATTATTTTCTTTGGCAAATTTCAGTAAATCTGCTTTCTCTTGAGCAGTAGTTGTTGAGGTTTCGCCCGTTGTTCCTTGCACAACGAAGTAATCTACGCCTCCTTCGCTCGTGGTTTCGAGCAAACGACGCAAACCATCATAATCAATTTCGTGGTTTTGGTCAAATGGTGTAATCAACGCTACACCTACGCCTTTCAATGGATGTTCCATTATATTAATGTTAAATTTTCGTGCTGTAAAATTCGGTAGAAAATTGTATTTAAGAAAGATTATCGCCCGAAAAGTTTATGGAAAATATTAATTTAGTTATTTAATGAATGGTTTAAAATGTTGTTTTTGTTGTACATTGTTGCCTATTTTGAGGTTGTTTCTGCTTAACAAAAACAACCATTTATAACAATTTTAACCATAAACAACAATTTTACTGCATCGACTGGTAAACCAAAATTCTGAATTTACGTACGATTTCGGAATAATGAGCATATGGATGCACATTCGTAAAGACCAACATAATTGTTTCTTCTTTTGGGTCGATGGTATATTCTGAGCAGTACATTCCGCCCCACGTGAGCGAGCCAGCCGTGGCGTTATCTCCGTAGTGTGATTCGGGCGTGATGATTTGCAGCCCTAAGCCAAATTTATCTTGGCGGTCCCACACAAAACTTTCTCCGATTTGATTTCTGCCCATAATTTCTACCGTCGAGCGAGCCAAAAGTCTTTTGCCGTTAAATTCGCCTTTGTTAAGTATAAATTGGCAAATTTTTGCGTAATCTTCAATCGTACTTAGCAAACCAGCACCACCCGAAAAGTAGCTTCTTTCGCCCGAAATGGCATATTTTCGGTAGGTTTCGTTAGTATGAAGGCTTAGTTTATCGTTTACGTTTCCTTTCGAATATAATTCTACTAATCGTGAGGCTTTCGCATCGGGCAAATAAAAATATGTATCGTTCATGCCGAGCGGGTCAAGCACTTTTTTGCGTAAATAGTCATCAAACGACATTCCCGAAAGCACTTCAATTAATCGCCCAAGTACATCGGTATTTAGGCCATAAACGAATTGTGTTCCTGGGTCGGCAATGAGCGGGCGGGCCGCAATTTTATCGACTACATCTTTCAGAATATCTTTATCGGTTGAGCAAAAAAATGGCACTTTGAATTCGGGTAAATCTTGCAAGGCATGTTCGTATGGAATTCCTGCCGAATGGCTCATTAATTGGCGAATCGTGATTTCGGATTTTGCTGGTCGAGTAATATATTTGCTTCGGTCTTTCTCATCATAACTCACCAAAACTCGTGGATTTTTGAATGCAGGAATGTATTTTGAAATTGGTTCATCGAGAAAAAATTTCCCTTCTTCAAAAAGCATCAAAAGTCCGACGGTAGTAATAAGTTTTGATTGTGACGCAATTCTGAAAATATCATCTTTTTTGAGCGGAGTTTTTGATTCAAGATTGCTATACCCAAAGGCTTTGTAGTGTACAATTTTTCCTTTTTTTGCCACGAACGTAACAATATTTGGGGCAATACCTTTATCAATCACTTCTTGAAAATGAGTATCTAAACGCTTTAACCGCTCGCTCGAGAAACCCACTTCTTCGGGCGTTCTGGCCATTGTGAAACTCTGCGGAACTTGAGCTTTTATTCCAGTAATGATGAATAAAAATATAAAAGAGAATAAAATAGATAGGTTTTTCATGGGCGTTTTTTGTAAGATTGAAGACATAGGAGTCAATTAAAATGAAAAGGAGATTCAAGATAAATATGATATCTCAAATCTCCAATCGCAAATCTTGTATTTGAAAATTAGTTAGCCAGTTTCAACGATTGCCAAGTGTTTAATTGCCAACCTTTTTTGCCATTTTTCATATAAACAACTACATATCGAAGTGGAACAATATTTGGTTTGCCATCAATTGGTGCCATTTCGATTTTTACTTTACCATTTACGACTGCCGTTTTACCGTAATCTCTTACATTGACTTCCTCTACGTCAATTTTATTATAAACGCTTTTTCCGTCTTTGATAGATTGAATGTAAGTTTGTTTGGTATCTTGCTTACCATTTGAATGTGTATAAATCAAATCATCAGCAAATATTTTTTCCAAAAAATCATAGTCTTTTGAAACCTGAGCTGCGAAGCGTTTGCGTTCGAGTGCCTCCACATCAGCTTTGGTATTTTGTGCTAAAGCCGTTTGCCCAATTATGAGCGATAAGGCCAGTATTAATATTTTCTTCATGTTTTTATTTTTTAAAACTGTCGTCGGTTCGACTCATTAAATATCAACTTTGTTCATTCGTGGTACTAAAAAGTGCATAATGAGCCATGCTAATAAATATGCCCCAGCACAAATTGCAAACATGATGTAGTAGGCCGTTTCGATTTGATTGATACTACGGTAATACACAAACATATTTTTTTGGACTGCCCAAGTGAGCAAAATACCACCTAAACCACCAGCCATTCCACCAATACCCACAACTGAGCCAGTTGCTTTCTTAGGGAACATATCTGATACTGTTGTGAAAATATTTGCACTCCATGCTTGGTGAGCTGAAGCTGCAATACCAATCACAAAAACCGCTAACCACATATTTACTTGCCCAGCTAATTGTGAGAAAATTACAGGAAGCACAAACAAGGCAAAAATAAACATTGAAGTTTTGCGAGCCTTGAAAACAGGCATCCCACGGTTGATAAATGCCAACGGCAAATAACCCCCACCGATACTACCAACGGTAGAAATAATGTAAACCACAGCTACTGGAACTGAAATTTCAATTAATGAAAGTTTATATTGGCTTTGCAAGAAGTCAGGCAACCAGAAAAGATAAAACCACCAAACAGGGTCGGTCAAGAATTTACCCAAAGCAAAAGCCCAAGTTTGGCGGAAGCCTAAAAGTTTCACCCATGGCACTTTTTCTTCGTTTTTGATATTTTCTTCTTCCTCTTTATCGGAGTGAATGTAATCGTATTCAGCTTTTGTAAGTTTCTTAGAATCTTTCGGCGAAGTGTAGTAAATCTGCCACAAAACCAACCAAATAAACCCAATGATACCTGTAATAATAAATGCCCACTGCCAACCCCAAACTACGGCAATTACAGGAACTGTCAATGGTGCTACGATTGCCCCAATGTTTGTTCCTGAATTGAAAATACCAGTGGCCAATGCACGCTCTTTTTTAGGAAACCATTCGGCCGTAGATTTGATGGCCGCAGGGAAGTTGCCCGCTTCGGTAAGACCTAAACCTGCACGTGCAATCATAAACCCAAATGCTGAATTAGCCAGTGCGTGTCCGACAGCCGCCAAACTCCATAGTCCTGTTGCCCAAGCGTAGCCTTTTTTAGTTCCGAGTTTATCAACGATACTACCCGCAATGAGCATACCGAATGAATAAAAGATTTTGAAAGTAATTTCAATGTTGGCGTAGTCACCATCATCCCATTTGAGTTCTGTTGATAAAACAGATTTTAGTAAGCTAATTACTTGTCGGTCGAGGTAATTAACCGTTGTCGCAAAAAAGACCAATGCACAGATGGTCCAGCGGTACTTCCCAATTTTTTCCATAGTTTTTTTAGGGTTGAATAAGAGGTTTCAGGTGTTAGGAATTAGGTTTTAGGATGAGGTTGCCCGTGCGAATAGGTTTTATTTTTTTAGGAATTAATATTTTTAACCTATTTCCTAATCCCTAAAACCTACTCAGAATCCAAAATAATCTTTTGCGTTATTATAGCAAATATTTTGTACGATTTGACCAGTCCATTTAATATCGTTCGGAATTTCACCATTTTCGATGTCATTTCCAAGAATGTTACACAAAATACGACGGAAATATTCGTGACGAGGGAATGACAAGAAACTTCTCGAATCTGTCAACATTCCGATGAAACGACTCAACAAACCCATGTTTGAAAGAGCATTGATTTGTTTTTCCATGCCATCTTTTTGGTCGAGGAACCACCAACCCGAACCAAACTGCACTTTTCCTGCAATCGAACCATCATTGAAATTACCAATCATGGTGGCAATCACTTCATTATCGGCAGGGTTTAAATTATAAATGATAGTTTTAGCCAGTTGATTGTATTCATCGAGACGCCCCAAGAATTTAGAAAGAGCAATCGCCTGTGAGTAATCGCCTATAGAATCCCAGCCTGTATCTGGTCCCAAAACTCTCAAAGCTCGAGTATTATTATTACGCAAAGCTCCCAAGTGGAATTGTTGTGTCCAACCCAATTCGTGGTACATTACCCCCAAAGCGTGTAGGATTGCCGATTTGAAAACAATGGCTTCTTCGGCACTCACTCCTTTGCCTGCTATAGCTTTTTTGAAAGCAGCATCGGCTTGTTCTGGCGTAAAGTCAGCTGCATAAATTTGCTCCAAACCGTGGTCGCAGAGTTGGCAGCCATTGCTCGCAAAGAAATCAGCACGTGTACGAAGTGCCTGCAATAAAGCTTCGTAAGAACTGATTTCTGTATTTACGATAGCTCCTAATTTTTGTACGAAAGTAGCAAAATTAGGATTTTCGATTAAGATAAACTTATCTGGACGAAACGCTGGCAACATTTTGATTTTTGCCGAAGTATCTTTATGATAAGCTTGATGGAATTCAAGTGTATCGAGTGGGTCGTCAGTTGTACAAACCACTTCTACATTCATTTTGCCTAAAATATTTCTTACCGAATATTCGGGTGATTGAATTTTAGCAGTACAGTCGTCATAGATTTGTTTGGCTGTAGCAGGGCTTAAAACTTCGTGGATACCGAAATAGCGTTGAAGCTCCAAGTGAGTCCAGTGGTATAATGGATTTCGGAGTGTGTATGGTACAGTTTCAGCCCATTTTTCAAATTTCTCGTAGTCGCTGGCATCACCTGTGCAGAATCTCTCATTGATTCCATTGGTACGCATGGCTCTCCATTTGTAGTGGTCGCCGTAGAGCCAAACTTGCGTAATATTACCAAAAACTTTATCACCTAAAATTTGGTCAGGTGGCAAGTGATTATGGTAATCAATGATAGGCATATCTTTCGCATACTCGTGATAGAGCGTGCGTGCAGTTTTTGTTTGTAACAGAAAATTTTCGTCTAAAAACGGCTTCATATCTTTTATGCTGTTAGCTTTTAGCGTTTAGCTATTGGCTTGAATTATAATGTAAAAAACTATTGTACGTAGTCGATTAACTAATGACCATTAAGAATTAGCAAAACTATTGAGTTTATTTTGTTTATTTTGCTATAATATTTCTTTTTTTAATACTATTTTGACAAAGGTATTTTGTAAATGTGATTTTTTCATTATTTATAATAGTATGCAATCAACGTGGCTGAAAATAGAAGAATTGACAACCTTCCAGAAAGTTGTCAATTCAAAGCAGTAGTCAGTAAAAATATTTTAATCTTGATAGGACTATTTCACCCCCAAAGCCCATTTGGCTAAATCTTTGGCCGCACTAAAGTTTTCGTAAATGATTGGAATTCGGCGTCCGTCGGTGTATTCGTTATATAACCAAGGGTCTCCAACGATAAATACACTTCCTTTGCCAACTTTGGCAGTTGCAATGATGTTGTCGCCGCCTTCGCTTACAATAGTTTTGGCTGGTGCCTTCACATTGAGTGTTACTAATTCTTTGATATAAACCAATTTAGTGTTCTTGAAAACAGGATTTCCCGCAGGAATATCTACACGGCCTTGTTCCCATTTGGTGCCTTGTACCATGTTTCTGCTCTTGTTCGTAAACTCTACACCAAAGGCTTTTGCCAGTTCATTAAAATGAGGAATCTCGCAGTTAGCAGTATCATTGGCCATCATGATGAGTGTTCCGCCAGCCTTTACCCAATCGCTAATTACTTTAATATCAGCTTTTTCTACAAAATTCGGTTTTGCGGTTTCTTTCTTTGTGTCGGGGTCAACGATGATATAAACATTGACACCTTTCAGATTTGTTGCTGTTGGAGCTGCCGAAATCGTTTTAAGTTTTGCTCCTAACTCTTGGTAGATTTGTCCCCAAACCCAAAAACCTGAGTGCATGCGGTCATCCCAAGTATAGTGGAAAGATTCTTGATTTCCATTCAAATCTCTTCTGAACTCATTATTGAAGTAATTATCAACCGCAACGGTCTTGCCTTTACCGAGTGAATTTTCTTCCGCAATTTCCATCTCTACACTTGCAAAAATAAATGGTCCAACACCCTTCAAATCATTTTTACGAATAGGCTCGCTTAAATAATATTCGTAGCTACCATCACGGTAAGGAGTGCCACCCAAACCACCAACACTTACGGTTTTGTTTAAACTAATAGTGCCATCAGCTTCTTGTCCGCGACGACCGATGACGATACCTGGGCGCGCTGTGTGAAGATCGATACGTACACGATCGCGTGTGCGCTCGATTTCAATGCGTGAAACGCCTGCGCGCTCCATTCCCTTTGTCATAAGGCGACGGATTTCGACATCTTCCTTGACGTAATCCTTGTACAACTTATCTGCATACCAACGTGACTTGAACTCAGTTGTAATGCCTAGGCGGAAGCCATGTGGATTTACTTTTTGACCCATTTAGTTGGACGCTCCCTTCGCAGCTAGTGGCGACTTCTCACTACGCTTCGGATTGCGTGTCTGTGCAGACTGTGGTGCGCGTGAAATTGACTTTGATACGTTCTTATCAGCGCTCACTGCAACAGTGATATGTGATGAACGCTTGAGGATACGGAAACCGCGTCCTTGAGCACGTGGACGGAAACGCTTCATTGTGCGTCCCTCATCTACGAGAGCCTCGA
>JALQYE010000193.1 GCA_023254245.1 Emticicia sp. | reverse complement strand
ATCTCTTGTCAAAAGATTACATTTGTAACAAACTAAAAATCTTCCTGCAGAATCGGCCCACCGAAGCGGCAGGAGTCAATTCAAATTCAACCTAACAATGAAAAAACTATTCTTACTCCTATTCTTATGCTCTTTAGGTGCTTTTGCCCAAATAAATCCTGATAACATCAAAATTATTCGTGATAAATGGGGTGTACCGCACATTTATGCCAAAACCGACCCCGAAGTAGCCTATGGATTAGCTTGGGCAAATGCCGAAGATGATTTCAAAACTATGCAGCTCACACTTCTGGCAGGAAAAGGCATGGTTGGCCGACATAAAGGAAAAGACGGAGCAACAGTTGATTATGTAGTTTCCCTTTTACGTTGCCGAGAAGTAGTTGAAGAACAATACGACAAAGCCCTTTCGCCCGAATACAAAGCCCTAATCGAAGGTTATACGGCGGGCATAAATGCTTATGCCGCCAAACATCCCGAAGAAGTTTTGGTAAAAGGTTCGTTTCCGACAAACCCCAAAGAATATACAACCAGCACGGTGCTTTCGTTATCAATGATTTCGGGTGTTGATGCAGTTTTGCAGAAAATCTTCAAAGAAAAAGTAAAAACACTCGATGATTTCAAGGCAGCAGGCTCTAATGCCATAGCCATCCATAGTTCTAAAACTACCGATGGAAGTTCGTATCTGGCTATCAATCCGCATCAGCCTCTCGAAGGGCCAGTAGCTTGGTACGAAGCTCATTTGTGCAGCGAAGAAGGTCTTAATGTTTTAGGAGCACTATTTCCAGGTGGGCCAGTAATTTTTGTAGGTGCAAACGAAAATCTGGGTTGGACACACACCGTCAATTACCAAGATAAAGTGGATGTTTTTCAGCTCGAAATGAATCCAGCCAACAAAATGCAGTATAAGTTTGATGGAAAATGGGAAACTTTAGAGCAGAAAGCTGTGAAACTAAAAGTAAAAATGGGAGCGTTTACGATTCCTGTTAAAAAAGTGGCTTTGTGGAGCAAATACGGAGCAACGATTCAGACCAAACAAGGTACTTTTTCGGTTAGATTCAGTGCTAATCAAGATATTCGCGGCATTGAGCAATGGTATAAGATGGATAAAGCTCGTAATTTCTCGGAGTTTTATAAAGCCATGCAAATGACGGCTATACCAGGGTTTAATACCATTTATGCCGATAAACGAGACACCATTTTTTATGTAAGCAATGGGAAAATTCCTTTCCGTGCTGAAGGCTACGATTGGAAAAATACAATTCCTGGAAATACGTCAAAAACGCTCACAACTTCCTTTCACCCGCTTAAAGATTTACCGCAATACGTTAATCCTGCGAGTGGCTATTTATTCAATGCGAACCATACACCTTTCAATGCAACGGGTGAAAAAGATAACCTAAAAGCCAAAGATTTCGACCAAACAATGGGCTATGAAGTGAAAGATAATAACCGAAGTATTCGCTTTCAAGAAATGTTTTCGCAGTACGATAAAATCTCATTTGAAGATTTTAAACGCATCAAATACGATGGTCAATTACCGAAAGGAAAACTTTATTTCCCAGCTAATACCGATGCCTTATTTCAATTAAATCCAACTGAACACACTGATATTCAACTACTTATTGAAAACCTAAATTCATGGGATAGAAAATCGAATGTTGAAAGCAAAGGGGCCGCTATATTTTTGATAATGCTTAACTATTTTACCGCCGAATTAGGAAAAAGAGGCGATATGACCGATTATACAATTAATAAAGATGAAGCAGTTGCAGCTTTTCGCTATGTGAGTAATTACATGAAAGAACATTTTGGGCGAACTGATATTGCCCTCGGAGATTTGCAAAAACTGGTACGTGGCAATATTGAAAAGCCATCTTGGGGTTTGCCCGATGTCATCACGGCTATGCACACCCGCCCCTATAAAGATGGCAAATTGAAAGTGGTGCAAGGAGAATCGTATATTGGATTAATTAAATTCCCGAAAAACGGTTTACCAGAAATCGAAACTGTACTAAACTTCGGACAATCGACTCACGACAATAGCCCGCACTTTGCTGACCAGATGGATGTCTATTTAGGCCAAAAAACTAAAAAAATGACACTCGATAAAGCCGAAGTACTGAAAACAGCGGTGAAAACATACTCGCCGAAGTGATAAATATTAAGTATTGCTTTGTTTGAAATCAAGTCGGTATTGTGTAGATTTACTTAGAGAACTCTACGAATTAATTTGATAAATATGAAAAATTCATTTGTATTCGCTTTTATATTTTTGAATTTGCTTGGTGTCAAATCCTATGCCCAAGCAATTAAAGAAACTATTGACCCTATTTTTTATAAAGCTGCACAAAACGGCTATCCAATTGGTGCAATCAGAGGCAGTGTTTACGGGCGTTTATATGCTTCTTTTGAAGTAGATAATAAAGGAGCGGTAAAAAATGTAAACTTAATTTATCCGTTAGTTAGTAAGAAAATAAGCCATCTATTAGGTTTTGAAGCAGAAATCGTGGGCGGTTTATCAAAAACTCCGCACCTAAATAATGTCAGTGAAGGTAAATACATCCTACCAATCGCATTTATCTATAAAAACATCTATTACGGCGATGAGAACTATCCAACCAACCGAATTTCGGAAGACTATTTTTCTAAAGATTTTCAGTTTTTAAAAGAAATTCAGATTACGGCTCGAAGTGACCAATACCGTATGCTTCGCCCTTTTTCGGGTATTCCGCCAGCAAGTCGGCAAATCGTTGAATATTAATCAAAACGGCTCTTAGAAAAATCTAAGAGCCGTTTTGGTTTTATATCCCTGTATAGTTAAAAGGAGAAATACGTCTGAGTTCGTATTTTACCTTTTCACTTACATCGAGCGTATCAATAAATTCTTTGATGCGTTTTTCGGTGATTTTCTCATTTTTGCGAGTTAATTCTTTCAATGCTTCATAAGGTTTCGGGAAACCTTCACGACGAAGAACCGTCTGAATACCTTCGGCCACAACCGCCCAGTTTTCTTCCAAATGGTGGTCGATTGCCTCTTGGTTAAGTTCGAGTTTATCCATGCCTTTTAACAACGATTTCAAGGCAATAACAGTATGCCCAACTGGCACACCCAAATTTCTCAAAACGGTTGAATCAGTCAAATCTCTTTGTAGGCGAGAAATAGGCAATTTCGCCGAAAAATGCTCAAAAAGAGCATTCGCAACGCCCAAATTTCCTTCGGCATTTTCAAAATCAATCGGATTTACTTTGTGTGGCATGGCCGATGAACCAATCTCACCCGCTTTTATCTTTTGTTTGAAATAACCCATCGAAACGTACGTCCAAACGTCACGAGAAAAATCAATCAAAATGGTGTTGAGGCGTTTGAGGGTATCAAACATAGCCGCCAACATATCATAATGCTCAATCTGCGTAGTTTTTTGGCTGCGAGAAAGTCCCAACCAATCATTTACGAAACCATTCCCAAACGCCACCCAGTCGGTTTGCGGATATGCCACATTGTGGGCGTTAAAATTACCCGTTGCCCCACCAAATTTAGCTGCGTAAGGCACGGCACTAAGCATTTCGAGTTGTTTGTCAATTCTTTCGCAGAATACCAGTAATTCTTTGCCTAAACGAGTAGGCGAAGCAGGCTGTCCGTGTGTGTGTGCGAGTAAGGCGATGTCTTTCCATTGCTCGGCTAACTCGTGCAACTTTGCCAAAACCTGCTGAAAAGTTGGAATTACTTCGGCCAACATTGCTTCTTTCAATGATAAAGGAATGGCTGTGTTATTGACATCCTGCGAAGTAAGGCCGAAATGGATAAATTCTGAGTGCTGGCCAATTCCCAAAACTTCAAAAGCATCTTTGATGAAGTACTCAACGGCTTTTACATCGTGGTTCGTAACTTTTTCGGTTTCTTTGATTTTAAGAGCATCTTCTTCCGAAAAATTCTCATAAATCGCACGAAGGTTTTTATACAAACCTTTATCAAAACCTTCGAGTTGAGGTAGCGGAAGCTCACAAAGAGCAATAAAATATTCTATTTCAACTCGTACACGGTAGTGGATAAGTCCGAATTCGGAAAAATATTTTGCAAGATTTTCGATTTGTCGGCGGTAACGACCATCAACAGGAGAAATAGCGGTAAGAGAATTCAAAAGCATAATTTTCAAGTAAAAATCTTTGGAAATTGAGAGTTTTGAAGATAGCAACTGGATTTAGTTGTATGAAATTTTCTGGAAGAACCGCATTGGCTCTCCGCAAACATCAAACATCGAACCTCCAACATCGAAATTCAAAGCACAAAGTTAAACCTATTGTGTGTTCTGACAAAATAAATTAACTTGCCAAACAATTTCAACCCTATATCAAACAAAACCTCAATGCAAACTTCAAACTTTATTGGTGAATTATTGGGTACACTTGTACTTATTTTACTCGGCGATGGTGTTGTCGCAAATATTCTTTTAAAAGGCTCAAAAGGTGAAAATGGTGGATGGATAGTCGTAACAGCCGCATGGGCATTTGCGGTTATGTGTGGCATTTTTGTTGCTCAAAAATTTGGTAGTCCTGATGCACACCTAAATCCAGCCGTTACGATAGCAATGGCCGTAAAAAGCGGCGATTGGTCAAACGTGGGTTCATTTATAGCGGCTCAAATGATTGGTGCATTTTTGGGGGCAACGCTTGTTTGGCTTACATACTTACCCCATTGGTCAATTACCGAAGATAAAGGTGCAAAATTAGGCGTTTTTGCAACTGCTCCTGCCATCAGAAATCCTACGGGTAACCTTATTTCTGAAATCATTGGTACAATCATACTAATTGTAGTATCCAATTCATTCACAGCCGATTTACCAAATGGCTTTGCTCCTTACTTAGTTGGTATGTTGGTTTGGGCAATTGGCCTTTCGTTGGGCGGCCCAACGGGTTATGCTATCAATCCTGCACGTGATTTAGGCCCACGCATTGCTCATGCTGTATTGCCCATTTCGGGCAAAGGCACAAGCGACTGGAACTACGCTTGGGTTCCTGTGGTAGGGCCTATCGTTGGAGGCATTTTAGCTGCCTTATTTTTAGGAGCATTCAATATTTAACTAATCTTATCACTACCCATTTCATAAATTTCATTATCATGAAACGACTACTCTTTGTGTTCCTTTGTTTTGCCACGACTGCTTGGGGACAAAATACATACAGTATTATTCCTCAGCCCGATACACTCATAGCCAAAAGCGGAACATTTGTCATTAGTAGCGAAACCAGAATTATTTTACAAACAAACGATGCTCCAACAGCGGCCGTTGCAAAATTATTGTCGAGCCAAGTGGCTCTTACAACTGGTATGAAACTCTTCACCGAAATTTCGTTACCTAAAGTACCAAGAATCGACCCTAAAACTAAAAAAGCGATTCCTGTACCACCAGTCACCAATGCCATTTTGTTTGTAAGACCAACTCGACCAATGGCCGAAGATAACTACGAGCTTTTGGTTGAGCCAAACCTCGTAACCATAACGGCGAGTGCTTCGCAAGGATATTTTTATGCCCTACAAACACTTTTTCAACTACTACCTGTCGAAATTTATAGTTCAGCAAAAGTAAATGGCCTACAACTAAAAATGCCTTGTGTGAGTATTGTTGATAAACCTCGCTACGAGCACCGTGGTTTTATGCTTGATGTGGGCCGTCATTTTATGCCCTTGTCTTTTGTAAAGAAAACTATTGATTTATTGGCCATGCACAAAATGAATGTTTTGCACTGGCACTTAACCGAAGACCAAGGTTGGAGAATCGAAATCTTGAAATTTCCACGCTTGACACAAGTGGGTTCGGTTCGTTCGGAAACAGTTGAGGGAAAAATGGCTTATAATCAACCGCTTAAATTTGATGGAAAAGAACATGCTGGTTTTTATACACAAGATGAAATCAGAGAAGTGGTGAAATATGCCCAAGACCGATACGTAACGATTATTCCCGAAATAGAAATGCCAGGACACGCTTTGGCGGCTTTGGCAGCTTATCCAGAATTGGGCTGTACGGGCGGGCCTTACGGCGTAGCTAAAATATGGGGAGTAATTGAAGATGTTTATTGCCCTACCGAAAAAACCTTCAAGTTTATTGAAGACGTACTTACGGAAGTGATGGATTTGTTTCCGAGCAAATACATTCATATCGGTGGAGATGAATGTCCGAAAATTACGTGGCAACGAAGCAAATTCTGTCAAGATTTGATGAAGGCTCAAGGCTTAAAAGATGAGCACGAACTACAAAGCTTTTTCATTAAACGAATTGATAAATTTTTGACTTCAAAAGGCAGAAAACTCATGGGTTGGGACGAGATTCTGGAAGGTGGGCTTTCGCCAAATGCTACGGTTATGTCGTGGAGGGGCGTACAAGGCGGAATTGAAGCGGCAAAACAGAAACACGATGTGGTCATGACGCCAAACTCGCACGTGTACATTGATTACTACCAGTCTCACCCAATCACTGAGCCTTTGGGAATTGGTGGTTTCTTGACTTTAGAAAAAGTTTACTCGTACGAACCAACGCCATCGGAGCTAAAACCAGAAGAAACAAAGCATATTTTGGGTGCTCAAGTAAACCTTTGGACAGAATACGTAGCCACCCCCGAGCACGCCGAATACATGACTTTCCCACGAGCATGTGCCTTGTCGGAAGTGACTTGGACGCCTTCTATTAACAAAAATTTCGCTGACTTTGGGCGTAGATTAGAAGCTCACTTCAAGCGATTAGATGTGCTAAACGTCAATTACGCCAAAAGTATTTTTGATGTAAAAGAAACAGCAACGCCAAACAAAAATACACAAAGTGTTGAAGTAAAACTGGAGCCTTATGTACGTGATGCACAGGTGCGTTACTCGCTCGATTTCTCGAAACCGACGGCTAACTCCCCTATTTTTGTACCGCAGACATTCAATAAACTCACTACCGTAAGAGCTGCAATTTTCAGAAATGGCCAGCAAATTGGTAAGGAATTCGTGAAAACTTACCGAATGCCTGATAAGTAATCTTCGATGATAGCGTACAAAAATAGGCTATCTCACAGCCATAAATTCACCAAAGCCGCTTTGCCAATGTGCTGAGTGGCTTTGGCTGAATCATTCAAGACAATCGTGGAGCCATCTGCTCCCAAATCCCAGATGTTTCCTTGTAGAAAAACATTTAGACCTTTCCTTACTCCTGCTTCATTTTTTGCTCTTTCGGCCATGGCGTGTTTTACCCAAGCTTCACCGAGTGTTAGTTTTCCGATACTCGCCTTTGCATCAGCAGGAGTTTCTGCCCCTGAATAGCCCGTCCACCTCTTCTCCCAGTTACCATAACCATTTGAATACGAAGGCGTTACTACAAAATCTACCCCTTTTTGTTTCAGCACTTTATACGACTCCGAAAACCAAGCATCGGCACACACAAGCACACCCATTCGCCCAGCAGGAGTTTCAAAAACTGGAATATCTGCGGATTTTGCGGGGCAAACAAACGATAATTCATCGGCCGTTGGAAAGGCTTTTTTAATTAAACTGGATTTTATCTCCCCCTTAGTATCAAATACCATTGATGTATTATAAAGCAGCCCGTCATTGATTTTCAACGTTCCATTTTCAACACTCGGATTGGGTAAAAGTATCGAACCTGCTACGATTGTAACCGCATATTTTGCCGCCAATTCAGAAAAAATTTTCTGATATATTTTTGCCATTTCGGGGGCTTTCATGGCAAATGCTGCATATTTTACTTTATCTTTTACGGAATCAGGGGCAGAAATAAATGTTTTTGCAAATTTCCCGATATTACTCAGCACCATTGTTTGTAGCCCTTCCTCTAAGGTTTGGGCTTGGTATAAACTTTCTTTTTCGTTGGCTGCTACCAAAAAAGTACCAATGTATTCAGGAAAGACCACGATGGTTTTCTCCGAAATCAGTAATTTATTCTTCTGGGCTTCACTCAAATAAAACTCTATTTTTTGCTTAAAATTAGCTTCTGAGGCATAATCTACGGGCGTCATGAATGCTTGTATGCCAAGAATATTTCCCTTTTCGGTCGAATCGCCGTAAGACTCAACCACATCAATTTTTAGTGTTGGTGGTAGCGTTGTGCCTTTGCCCGTACTCGACCAAAGCAGATAAATGCCCACTAAAAACAGCAAGGTAGGTAGTATCGTTTGAAAGTTTTTTTTCATAATCTGTTATTTTTATGGCCTTTTCTCAAAATATTTTGTCAAGATTCCTGAGCCTTTTCTTAATTTTGTTTTAAAATTGCACAAACAAGCATCATTGGGCAACATCAACAATAAAATAATTTTTACAGCAGACTGGGCATAAAACATGAC
>JALQYE010000192.1 GCA_023254245.1 Emticicia sp. | reverse complement strand
TCACTTACTATGCAAAAGCAGCAGGAAAAGCCACAATCAAGATTCAGACAGACAAAGGATT
Organism: Emticicia sp.; assembly: GCA_023254245.1. Lineage (GTDB taxonomy): Bacteria > Bacteroidota > Bacteroidia > Cytophagales > Spirosomataceae > Emticicia. The sequence continues at coordinate 8,275 of JALQYE010000192.1, read as the reverse complement.
AGTTGTAAAAAATATTTCGGATGAAGCCGAAGCAGGTTTAAATAACGTAAACTTCGACCAAGCAATTGATGTTGCTGCCAAAGGCGAATACGAAAAGTATTTGAACGATGTAAAGAAAAAAGAAGACAAAGAAATCAAACTGGAGCTTGCCGACGATAAAAAGATTTACTTCCGTCCAGCAAAATATAAAGTTATCATCGAACTCAACGGCGATAAAGTAGAAAAAGACCTTGAAATCAAAGCATCGGAGCGTCGTTCACGTCGAGCAATGAGTCCGAAACCAACCGCTTCACCATCAGAATTTGAAGAATGGTACGAAGAAATGGGTTTTGAAGAAACGAAGAAGTAACTTTGTATCACAATTTTCTGAACGGGCGGCGTTACGCTTGTGTTTTGCGTAACTCACAATTCGGAGAATTGTGCTACAATCCAATTTTAACCAAATTTTATTCAACCAAAAACAAACATGAAGCAAAATTTTGTAAAATTTTTAGGAGCAATCCTTATCAGCAACTCTCTCATGGCACAATTGGCCCCAATCAAAAGCATCGAAGGCCGTTGGGACATTACTATTACCAAAGGCGATAAAAAAGTGCCCTCTTGGTTAGAAGTAAATCATTCGGGCGTAAAATACTTGAATGGTCATTTTGTGGGTGATGGCGGTAGTGCCAGACCAATCTCTCGCATTAACTTCGTTGATGATAAAATGTCGTTTTCGATTCCGCCACAATGGGATAGAGCCGAAAAAGATTTAGTTGTAGAGGCAGTTTTGAAAAACGATAAACTGACAGGCACAATGAATACGCCAAGTGGTGAGGTTTTAAATTGGGAAGGAGTAAGAGCTCCAAAGCTTAATAGTACAAAAACGCCAGTTTGGGGAACGCCAATTAAACTTTTCAATGGTAAAAATCTTGATGGCTGGCAAGTAGTGAGTGGAGAAAACCAATGGGTTGTTGAGAACGGTATTCTGAAAAGCCCCAAATCAGGTGCTAATCTTCGTACGATTAAAACATTCAACGACTTCAAACTACACGTTGAGTTTAAGTACCCAGAAGAAAGTAATAGTGGCGTATATTTGAGAGGTCGCTACGAAGTGCAAGTAACTGATAGTAAAGGTCGAGACCCATTGAAAGACCAACTCGGTGCGGTGTATGGCTTTATAGCTCCACTTGAAATGCCAGCAAAAGCAGCAGGAGAGTGGCAAAGTTTTGATATTACGTTGGTAGGACGAGTCGTAACAGTTGTTTTGAATGGTAAAACAATCATCTACAAAAACGAAATTCCAGGAATTACGGGCGGTGCTTTAGATAGCAACGAAGGTGAGCCTGGCCCAATTTTCTTCCAAGGTGACCACGGCCCGATTGAATACAGAAACATTGTTATTACACCAGCTAAGTAAACTTTTTTAAATAAAAGGTGTTATTTCTAAGGAAGGCATCGCTTTAAGCGATGCCTTCCTTTTGATTTTATAGCAACAAAGAATCTTCTCTTTATGAAAATACCAGTGAATATCATTACAGGCTTTTTGGGTGTGGGTAAAACCACAGCCATCAAACATATTCTTGCTAATAAACCTTCTAATGAGCGTTGGGCAATTATTATCAATGAATTTGGGGCAGTATCTATTGACCACACAGCCATAGACGAACAAGATGGATTAACCATAAAAGAAGTAGCAGGAGGATGTATTTGCTGCACGGCCAATGTGCCAATGCAAGTTACGCTTACGTCCATTTTACGCAACCAAAAGCCCGACCGAATTTTGATTGAGCCAACGGGCATGGGGCATCCCGCCAGTATTTTAGACTTACTGCAAAGCAAATATTTAAAAGATATTCTCGAAATCAGAGCAACAATTTGCTTAGTTGACCCACGTCGATGGGCTGATGCTAATGTGCGTTCGCACGAAACATTCCAAGACCAAATCAATTTGGCCGATGTGTTGGTAGCTAACAAAGCCGATTTAGTAGGAGAGGAGTTGGCCGAAAAATTTAAAGGTTGGGCAAAAACGCTGTTTCCGCCTAAACTTTTGGTAGAAACCGTTTCTAATGGCGAAATAAATGTAGATTGGCTTGATATTGAGCCATTTGTTGGTCGAAAGGCCGAATTTCCACAAGCACATTCGCATGAACATTATCATCACCACGCAGAAGAAACGCTCGAAATTCCTGAAATCGGGAAACCCATCAAAAAACTAAGCAAAGGCTTGGGAATGTATAGTTGCGGTTGGATTTTCTCGCCCGATGAGGTTTTTAGTTTACCTAAATTACGCCAATTTTTTAGCACACTTCAAGGCGTTGATAGAGCCAAAGGTGTTTTCCGAACGGGTAAAGACTGGGTACTAATTAATGCCGTTGACCGAGAGTTTTCGGTGCAATACATCGCTTATCGCCGAGATAGCCGTATCGAACTCATTGCCAATTATGATTTAGATTGGTTGGTGTTTGAAGTGAAATTGAAGGAGTGTTTGGTTACAGCATAAAGAAAGGAGGTTCATCGAACCTCCTTTCTTTATGCTACTTGTTGATGGTCGCCTGTGAACTATCAATCCTCACGCTCCAATGTAATATTTTCAATCGGACGAAGAATCAATGGTACTTTTTCGACTTTTACATTACTTGTGTCAAGTCCGAACCATTTATCTTCTGAGTTGGTGAAGCCTTTGATGAAAAAATAGGCTTCCATCGTTAGACGTTCCCAGAAAGGAAGTTTATTTTCATTCGATAAATATCTTTCCAATACCACAAAACGGAAATCTCCAATAACATTTTGCTTGCTTAATGACTCGTATCGACTCCTGATGTCAACTTCTTTACGTTTCACCATTTCTTCAATAACTTTTCTGAAATAAAGATTGATTTTTTGTTCAACCCTAAAGCCCAGCTTGAAAGTTACCTTAATTACGTCGTCTGGCTCAATGATATTGACCTTGTATTTCATTGTATAAGGTTCATCCGTAATATCGACGTGAATAAACCAATAAATATCAGCACGTTTTGGGCGTTTCTCAAAAATTGAATACATCACTTTCGATTCAATTTCCGAAACTCGGTGGGCATTACTCATGTAAACCAGATGTGTAGCATACTTTTGAACAGATTCATCAATACTTAATTCTTTCAGCCCATCAATGTATTTTTCTAATTTAACAAATTCAGTTAAGCGATTTTTAATGATATTTGAACGGTACCAAATAATCATCACCAAGGCAATTACTGAGGCAATTAATACCGAAACCCAACCCCCATGACTAAATTTGAGCATATTTGCTGCCAAGAAGGCCCCTTCAATCAAGACATAAATCACTAAAAAGGCCACAATCCAAATTTTATTAAATCGGTGTGTATAAAGGTAATAGGCGGCCAAAATTGTAGTCATCAACATCGTGAGCGTAATTGCTAAGCCATACGCAGCTTCCATATTGGCCGACTCTTTGAAATAAAGCACTACCCCAATACAGCCCGCCCAAAGTAGCCAATTGATACTGCGGATATAAAGCTGGCCTTTGTGGTCAGAAGGGTACTTCAAACGAACTTTCGGCCAAAATGTAAGGCGAATTGCTTCCGAAATCAATGTGTAAGAACCCGTAATTAAGGCTTGGCTGGCAATGATAGTTGCCATCGTGGCAATGCCAATTCCAATCAACAAAAACCAATCGGGCATCAATTGGTAGAAAGGTTTACGGCCATCGAGGTATTGTCCGTGCATCGAAATTGCCCAAACGCCTTGTCCGAAATAATTGAGGAGTAAGCATATTTTTACATAAATCCAGCTAATTCGGATATTCCCACGACCGCAATGCCCTAAATCTGAATAAAGAGCTTCGGCTCCAGTCGTACACAAAAACACCGAGCCGAGTAACCAAAAGCCATCTTGGTGGAAAAATAATAAGCGATAGGCATGATAAGGGTTTAGGGCTTTGAAAATGGCTGGGTCGTGAATAATCTGACGAAGCCCCAAAATTGCCAGCATCGAAAACCAAATAAACATAATTGGCCCAAAAGCTTTACCAACCAAGTTTGTACCGAAAGCCTGTACTAAGAAAAGAATCGTTATGATGGTGATGATAATCGGAATGGTCTGAATATCAGGGTAAACAAGTTGTAAACCTTCAATCGCAGATGAAACCGAAACGGGTGGCGTAATAATACCATCGGCCAATAAGGTACTTCCCCCAATAATTGCAGGAACCGTGAGCCATTTAGCGTGACGTCTTACAAGGGCATAAAGAGCAAAAATTCCACCTTCGCCGTTGTTATCAGCTCTCAAAATCAAAACAACATACTTCAGTGTGGTTTGCAGTGTAAGCGTCCAGAAAATAAGTGATAATGAACCAAAAACAATTTCATCATCAATTTTTTCTTTGCCAATAATGGCTTGCATTACGTAGAGTGGAGAAGTCCCGATGTCTCCGAAAATAATACCGAGTGTTATAAGCAATCCAGCGGCCGTAACCTTGTCAAGGTTTTTGTGATTTTGGCTCATTATTTCTAACGAAATTTAGTAAAAAAGTGTGCAAATGTAGTGGTTTGTAACAAACTGCAATATTTTATTCAAGTTTTTTTATTGGCTAACTGCCTTAAAATAAGGGAAGAAGATAGTCATTCATAAAAATATTAAAAAAAAACTATTTATAGTGCTATTTGTGGCTAATGAAAAAATTAATAGTAAGCTATATCTGTTAGCTTATTTTAAGTGAAAGTGTCTCGAATTATAATCTGAGACGGCTCAAATCATCTTCTGCAACGACCAGCCTTTCATTTTACTTCAACTTTGTGGCATCAAATCGCAACGAAGCGTTTGGCAAAACAAAGTAGAATGAAAAAGCAAATTTCAAAAATCGCACTTTTGGCACTGTTATCGGTAGGGGCCTTCGCCCAAGAAAAACAGCCCAATCCAACAAAAAAAGTAAGTATCACTTTTAAAAACAACAGTCTTTTACCAAGAAAATATACGTTCGTGACCTATTGGACAAAAGACCGCAACAACAACGCAACCGAAGGAGTAGTTTTAGCTCCTTATGCTACCAAAACAATCACAGATGTTGTCGGTACCGAGCTATTCTTGGCCAACGATAAGCAGATAGATACTGTAATGAGCGGAAAAAAGATTGAAGACAAAGCATTTTGGATTTTCAAGAGTGAAGACAACGGCAAAACTATCAATCTCAGAAAAGATTAATCAATAAGCCCTTCCCGCTCTTATCCACAAATTTGAATAACTATAAAAAAGACAAAAAATGAAAAAGCTATTACAACCAATTATGATGCCGCATTGGCTACAAGATTTCTTATTCACAATTCCACGTGTGGTGTGTGGATATCTACTAACGACCGATTTTGGAGCAGCAAAGTTTGGTCTACCGTGGTCGCCATCCGATAATAATCTCGGCTTTTTTGAGGTTGCTTTTTGGTTTCCAAACGATGTGGCCGCTTATGGCGGAATATTCGCTCTCTTTCCTGCATTTTTTGCTTGGATGGGTGCTTTCAGCGAAGCCGTTGGCGGTCTCTTCCTTTTGTTTGGTTTTCAGACCCGCATTGCTTCATTCCTGATTCTCTGTACCATGCTGGTTGCGGTTTTTATGCAACAGTTCAGCAACGGGCTATGGAATATGCTTCCTGCTTTGGGCTTTTTGTGGGTGAGTCTTTTTACAACGGTTTTAGGTTCGAGTCGCTTCGGAATAGATTTCTTACTCTCAAAAAAATACTATAATGAAAATATATAAAATGCTAATAATCAGCTTGATGGCTGCTGTTCTGGCAAGTTGTGTACAAAAATCTTACGAAAGAACGGTGATTTTTACGCTTGATGTGAGCAAGGTGAAAAATATAAAAGCCGTAGGTTTACGTGGCGAAGGGAAACCCCTTAGTTGGGAGAATGATTTAGCGATGAAAGCCATAAAAAAAGACAGCCTTTATACGGTTAGCGTTACAGCAGTTACGGGTTATAAGTTTGTGGATGTGAAGTTTGTTGTAAACGGAGAGTTTGAACTTCAGAATAAGTCAAATAGAAGAGTATTTTTTAATGAAAATGGAATAACCAACTACGATGCTGTTTTTAATAGCGAGAAAAAATAAAAATATGAAAAAGATACCATTAATCATCGCACTATTAAGTGTATGTTGCACAACTACTTTTGCTCAGAGAGGCCCATTGAAAGGCACGGGGAAGCTTATCTCACGAACGTTCGATTTCAAAGGTTTTGATAAAATCTCGTTTGAGGATTTTGATGGAAAAATTGAGGTAGAAATCGGTAAACCGTTTTCGATAAAAGTTGAGATTGATGAAAATTTAGAGCCAAGGCTTGAGGTTAAAAAAGATGACCCCGAAAATAAATTAACCATACGATTGGTTGGAAATTACAACGGGAAACTATATTTGGAGGATACTCGAATAAAAATCAAAGTAACGATGCCCGAGGCGTCGGTTATTCAGCACCGAGGCAATACGAATGTGCATGTTTCGGGTATTTTAGGTCGATATTTTAGGTTTGAAAACGATGGAAACGGCGATGTTTCGCTACAAGGCAGTATCGACGAACTCGACATTAAGAAAAACGGAAATGGTAATGTAAATGCCCAAAAACTTATCGCCAAAACCGCCAAAGTAAAAAGCTACGGTAATGGAAATGTGTTCGTAAACTCGCAAATTTCACTTATTGCTCACGGTACAGGAAACAATAGTGTAATGCAGTTTGGGCAGGGAAAAATCGACCCAATGTCAGGAATCATTGGTAATGGCGAAGTTCGGAAGATGTAGAAACTGAACAAATCAGCCTTAGAATAGTTAAAATTAAAGAATTACCACAGAAAAATGTCGCTATATACCACTCCGCTGCAATTTGGTTATTTTCTTGCTTTGCTTTTTGCTATTTTGCTCTGGTACAGAGGCTGGCAAGAAGAACGCCTTTCTGATAAGTTTTTGGGTTGGGTGATGTTCTTCTTGGCCATGGAAATTCAAGATTACACCTTTGGTTTTGCTGGAATCAATATTCTTTGGGAAAAATTTGATGGATTTCCTCGCTATTTTACTTTGGCCTTTGCTCCAACCATTTATTTCTATCTAAAGGCTCAAATAAATCGAGAGTTTAGGTTTAAAGCCGTCTATTTCCTGCATTATGTTCCTTATTTCATCTATTTCCTTGTCAATTTTGTTGTTTTCTTACAGGGTAAAGATGCCGTAAATAGCTTCAGAAGTTCAACGCTTTCTGATTATTTGGGTTGGGTAGAAACATTTGCTATTTGGGCTTCATACATTTATTATTTCTATCAATCACTGCGTATTTACAGAGAATATAGAAGCTGGACCGAAACCCAATTTTCGGATACTGAAACCATTGGTTTTGTTTGGCTCAGAAATTTCATATATCTGATTATTGCGGGTGAAGTATTCAAATGGGCTTGGGGATTGGCCGACAAACTACTCGGCGATTTACCTTTTGAGCAAGATTGGTGGTGGCATTTGTTTACGGTGCTGATAATCTGCTACGTGGGTATCAAGGGCTATGCACAGCACCAGCCCAATCGCTTAGCATATAGTAGTAAAAACATAATCGAAGAGGAAACCAAAGCAGCGTCAATTACAACCACACCCGAGCAAAAAGAAAATAGTTTTGAGGAGTTACGAACTAAGGTTGAAAACCTAATGAATCAAGAAAAACTTTACCTCGAACCAGAGCTTTCGTTGAGCGATTTGGCTCAGAAACTAAAAACTAATACTTCGGTACTTTCGGCGGCTATCAACTCGAATTTTGGCAAAAATTTCAACGATTTTGTTAATGAATACCGAGTAGAAGAATTCAAGAAACAGATAAAACTACCTCAAAATCAAAATTATACGCTTTTGGCGGTAGCTTTTGATTGTGGCTTTAACTCAAAGGCTACGTTTAATCGAGCATTTAAAAAATTCACAGGCCAATCGCCCAGCCGATTTGAAGAAGGGTAAAAATCTTCAGTGGGCAGTTTGCAGTCATCAGTTTTATCTAAAAATCAATTAATATAAAAGCAAAAGAGCAGTTTCCAATTAGAAAACTGCTCTTTCTTTTTCCTCCCTATTGGGGAGGTCGGGAGGGGCTAATACTTTCCATTCAACTCCCAATTATAATCCATGTACGAAATCTTCGCCCCTTTGTTGGCTTTTACTTTCGCATACTTATTTGCCCAGTCGATAACAGGCATTTTATCTTTGAAATCGCCACCGTACCAATTAAAAATATTTGAAAGCTTTGCTTCGTTGGCCGAAACTTGATTCTTTGCCGAATCATTTAAGAAATCTG
>JALQYE010000191.1 GCA_023254245.1 Emticicia sp. | reverse complement strand
AATGACCGAAATGGTTTTCCCGAACGATACCAACACACTTGGTAATCTGATGGGAGGAAATTTAATGCGTTTACTCGATATTTCGGGAGCAATTGCTGCCCAAAAACATTGTAATCGAATTGTAGTAACGGCCTCAGTTGATAACGTACAGTTTAAGGAAGCCATTCCGCTTGGTAGTGTTGTTACGCTTCAAGCAAAAGTAACTCGTGCCTTTAACTCTTCAATGGAAGTAGTGGTGGAAGTATGGGCTGAGAATATTCCTGCAGGAACAAAAGTAAATACTAATAAAGCCTTTTTGACATTCGTAGCAGTTGACCAAACGGGTCGCCCGATTGAAGTTCCGCCAGTAGAGCCAGAAACTGATGAAGAAAGAGAACTTTTTGCAGGAGCGTTGCGTCGTCGTCAGCTTAGATTGGTTTTAGCAGGCCGAATGAAACCCGAAGAAGCCGTAGAACTGAAAGAGATATTTATGGTATAAATTTCTCTGGATTAGAGATTGAATAAATGAATGAGGCTGTCATCAGACAGCCTTATTCGTTTAGCAGGAATTAATAATGCCTGAAAATTATCTTAATGCAATTCTACTTCTACTTCTTACTTTTCTTATAAACACAATTACTCTCCGATTTTACGTAATAAGATTTATAATTCGATGCTTTTGGGTCAGTACATCCACAAAGATTTAGCAATTCAACTTTACGAAAATCAACGGGGTGACTTTCACTTTGTAGCGAAATAGAACCCTCTTTTAAAAGCTTTACTTCGGCCATTAATTTTTCGTCGTGTCCGCTCACATTTCCACCGCCGATTTGTGGTTTTAGATATTCCAAAACCTTCTCGCCATTTACGTAATGTATAATGGCCGAATCTCCCAAGACAGTTACTTCGGCTCTTACCCATTGGTCGCCATCATAAGTTTTTGAAGTTGAATTAATGCAGTGACGGGTATCAAGTTTATTATTATACACAATGTTCGTTCCAGGTGTACAAACATTACAAGTCGTACGATTTCCTTTTCCAAGTCCACCCAGTAATTGTACCTCAATCGAAATCGGAAAATCTTGGTCTTTACCCATACTTTCAGGCGTTTGCCCATGCACCATAATACCACTATTGCGAGTTGCCCAACCTGGCCCTTCGATGGCTTGGTCGCCTACGAATCTATACTCAACTGCAATTTTATAATAAGAAAACTTATCTTTATAAAAAATATGTCCGAAACGCTCATTAAAGGCAGGATAAGCATTGGCATCGTATCTGACTTTCATTAGACCATCTTCCACCCGAAAGGTATTTCCATAATTATTATTGAGGTCATAGTTCCTGATTTTTACTTTCCAGCCATCAAGGTTTTTACCATTAAAGAGCTGTTTCCATTCTTTTTTATCAACTTCTTGTGCGAATGTAAGTAAAGGAAATAACAAAAAAGCGAGTACTTTTTTCATAGAATTGTAGTTTTGTAGAGGTTATAAAAGATGGTTAAATAAATGATTGGAAAGATACGAAAGAAATATAAAATGTAGTAATTATATTCCCAAAAGTCCATGACAAACTACTCTAAGAAAATCTTAAAGTGCTTATATAAATCTTAAAAAAGGAGTATTTTTCGGTGAACTACTGACTGTGGACTAAAAATTATCCAATCTCAATTTCATCGCCTAATTTATTGAGGAAATGAAACTCAGTTATACCGATAGAAGAATCTTTAACGAGTTTTACCCATGTTCTATACTTCAAGAACCATTTCATTTGTTTTGAAATAATTCCTTCTCTGTAATAGGCATAGATAAACGGATGAAGTACAATGCTTATACCGCTTTCGTTTTGTTTAGAAAGGATATAATCAAGGTTGTTTTCGATTAGGTCAGTTACTACGATGCTTGCCTGAATCGTGCCTGTTCCGCTACACGTAGGGCAGGTTTCACGAGTCACGATGTTCATCTCTGGGCGAACACGTTGACGAGTGATTTGCAACAACCCAAATTTCGAAATTGGAAGAATGGTATATTTTGAGCGGTCGCCTTTCATTTCTTCTTTCATTGCCTCCTGAATAATGCGACGATTCTCGCTTTTCTTCATGTCAATGAAATCGACTACGATTATTCCGCCCATATCACGCATACGTAATTGGCGACACAACTCTTTAGCCGCTTCTAAGTTTACAGCCAGTGCCGTTGACTCTTGGTCGTCTTCTTGAGTTGATTTATTACCGCTGTTTACGTCAATTACGTGAAGTGCTTCCGTGTGTTCGATAATCAAATAGCCACCGTTTGGTAAGCTAACTGAGCGTCCGAACAACGATTTTATTTGTTTTTCGATACCGTATTGCTCAAAAAGTTTGTTTTTGCCCGTATGGAGTTTCAGAATCTTCTCTTTGTCGGGTGCAATGGTATGCAAGAACGTTTTTACGCCTTCAAAGTTTTCTTTTGTATCAACATAAATATTGTCGAAATCATCATTGAGCATATCTCTCAAGATTGATGATGCACGACCCATCTCGCTGATAATACGGTCACGTGGCTTGGCATCACGCAAAGCTTTCATTCCTTCTTCCCATTTCTCCACACAAAACTCAATATCACGGCTCAACTCTTCCATGTCCTTACCTTCGGCTACTGTCCGTACAATCACCGCAAAGTTTTCGGGCTTCACTGACGACACCATTTTGTGTAGTCGCTGACGCTCTTGCTTATTCGTGATTTTCTTAGAAATATTAACCGAATTACCGAAAGGCACTAAAACAACATTTCGTCCTGCAATCGAAATATCGCAAGAAAGACGAGGCCCTTTAGTAGAGATAGGCTCTTTAACAACCTGTACGAGTACGGGAGTATTTTTCGTAACTACGTCATTGATTTTGCCAAATTTCTCAATTTCGGGTTCCATCTTGAAACCTTTCAAACGAAGATTAACTGGGCGTTTAGCAATAACGTCTTTAACAAATTTGTTGAGAGAATTGTACGAGATAATCTCGTTGTAGTGAAGAAAACCATCTTTATCATAGCCAACATCGACGAAAGCAGCATTATTACCTTGTACAACTTTCTTGACTACCCCCAAATAAATATCTCCGACGGCGAACTGATGTTCCGTCTCGTCAAAGTGATATTCAATTAGCCTTTTATCTTGTACAAGGGCTATTCTATCACCTTTCTGTGTGGTACTGATATATAATTCGTTACTCAAAGTTGAGATAGAATCAAGGGGTTAATGAATGTTTAGGTTTGACTATGAAAAGGGGGAGGATTAATAATCATTTTTTACTCGAAGCAATAAATGGTTATTAATCCTCAAGAAAAATTATTTTTTCTTATGACGATTCTTTCTAAGACGCTTCTTTCTTTTGTGCGTGGCCATTTTATGACCTTTTCTTTTTTTTCCGCAAGGCATGATAGTAATAATTTATTTTCCCGAAGGATTATTTGAAATTTATTTTTTCTAACGAACTCATTCCAAAACTCGGAATAAGGCTTTTATCGAACCGCAAAGATAATAAATTATTTTAAACTCTCCAAAGCCTTATTTACTTCTTCTAATAAAGTTGGCTCTTTTACTTTTTTCTTTAAATCTTCAAAAATAATTTTTGCTTGCGATTTTTCCTTCAATTCGATTAAACTATACCCTAATCCCAGTAGTGCATTGAAATTATTTGGGTTGATTCGGATAACCTGTCTGAAGCGGTCAGCGGCTTTATCGTACTGGCCAGATTGCATCGAAAGTACGCCTAAATTCATCAAAGCTGGTTCAAAATTTGGCTCTTCGGTAATTACCTCACGGAGCATCATAATTGCCTGCATTGGCGAGTCTGATTGTACGTAAGTCATAGCCAGATTTGTTTTAGCTTGTAGTTGTCGTGGGTTTTTCTCCAATACTTTTTGGTAACACGCACGAGTTTTTTCGGCATAGTTAGCTACATTTTCTTGGCGAAGCGATAACGTAAATGCTTGATAATAAGTATCGCCTGCTTGCATCCAAGTTTCAACGCTTGGCTCGACAATGGCTATTTTTTCGGCATACACGGCAGCACTATCAAAGCGATTGGCAGCAATAAATACTTGAGCGATTTGGTCATATATGGACACTTTATCGCTTGCCGAAGCCAGTTTTTGTCTCAATGCAGCTAATTGTTTTTCCTGTTCGGCCGATAATTTAGGTGCTTGAGAAGTCTCGCTATGGTCGTGGCCATCGTCGTCGGAATGCTTTTCGTCTGACTTTGTTTCCGATACTTTATCTCTATTCGCTTTGGCTTCGTCTTTCACGACTACCTTTGGGCGAGAATAAAGAAAGCCCGTAAGGGCTACCGCAATGACAATCAGAATGATGAAGTTTTTTTTCATGATTTTGTAAATTATGATACTCTTAAAGAACATCATGGATAGCCAAATTGTTGGGCTATCCATGATTTATTCAAAGAATCATAATATTCTTAAAAGATTATTTTACTGATGCTTTTACTTGTTCAGTAAATTCTTTAGCTGGTTTGAAACCTGGAACCGAATGAGCAGGAACCATAACGGTAGTTTTTGCCGAAATATTACGAGCTTTTTTGGCTGCTCTGTGTTTATTTACAAAACTTCCGAACCCTCTCACATAAACTGCATCGCCTTGTGCCAATGTGTCCTTTACAATTTCAAAAAATGATTCAAGTGTTGTGGATACACTTGCTTTGTCCACGCCAGTTTTGTCGGCAATTGCAACGATAACTTCTGCTTTAGTCACGATTAAAACGTTTATTTAGATTATCAATTAACTTTCAAAAATACCAGAGTGAAATACAACGATTTTTACACCAAAATTTTCAGTCTTGAAAACTTCACTTTGGTACATTCAAACTCTTTGGTTTGTTTTTGGGTTTGCAAAGATAGCGGATTTATAAAGACTCTGCCAAAAAGTTTTAAACTTTTTTTTTGTAATTACTTCATAATTAGTTAGTTACAAAATATATTGGTGGCAAAGTGTGCTTTTTAGACAATATTTTTTTGATAAAACACCATCAAACTTCTATAAAAATTGGAAACAAATGTTTTTTCTGAGGCTCTGATTGCTTGGTATCACACAAAAAAGAGAGACCTGCCATGGCGAAAAACCAAAGACCCATATAAAATTTGGCTTTCGGAGGTGATTCTCCAACAAACTCGAGTAGTACAGGGTTTACCCTATTACGAAAAATTTGTGGAAAACTACCCAACCATCGTGGATTTAGCAAGTGCCGAAGAGCGAGAAGTATTGCGGCTTTGGCAAGGGCTGGGTTATTATTCGAGGGCAAGAAATATGCATGCTACGGCCAAAATTATAGTTAATGATTTTGGTGGAGTTTTCCCGAGTACTTATACTGGTCTATTAAAACTAAAAGGTATTGGGCCTTATACAGCGGCAGCAATTGCTTCGTTTGCGTTTGATGAAAAAGTAGCAGTGGTTGATGGCAACGTTTATAGGGTTTTGGCGAGAGTTTTTGGTGTTGAAACCGATATTTCGAGCCATGAGGCAAAGAAAGTTTTTGGAGAATTGGCTAATGAGCTGATTTCGGCCGAATCGCCAAGTGTATATAATCAGGCAATTATGGAGTTTGGGGCAATTCATTGCACGCCAGCGAATCCTGATTGTATGTTTTGTGTATTTGCTGAGTCGTGCGTGGCTAATGCTAAAGGAATGCAGGCGATTTTACCGATAAAATCAAAAAAAGTGAAAGTACGAAATCGTTTCTTTGATTATTTTGTCATTGAACAAAACGGTAGTTTTCTGATGTACCAACGCCCCGAAGGTGATATTTGGACTGGGCTGAATGATTTTTATTTGGTAGAAAACGAAGAAAAACTTTTGGAATTAGATGAAATTAATGATGACTTTTTGACGGAAGTGCTGTCGAAAGCAATAATTAAAAATTCATCAGAATCTGTAAAACATATTTTGAGTCATCAACGAATCGAGGCAAGATTTTGGCATGTTGTTTTGAACGACGAAGTAGTTCTGCCTGTGGGTTATGCGTTTTACTCATTAGATGAAGTAGAGAATTTGCCTAAACCTATTTTGATAGAAAAATACTTGAAAAGTTCTGCGTTTTCGCCCGAAAAGTAGTTATTTAGTGCTTAATTTTTATTAAATTTACGTAATAATCTTATAAACATTTATATAAAATGGCTGGAGTAAATAAAGTGATTTTACTGGGGAATCTTGGCTCAGACCCCGAAGTCAGAACGCTTCCGAGTGGCGGTAAAGTAGTGACTTTCAGTATTGCCACCTCAGAAAGTTATAATAATAAAGAAGGGGTGCGTGTTGAGCAAACTGAATGGCATCGAATTGAACTTTGGGACAATTTGGCCAATATTGCCGAACAATACTTGAAAAAAGGAGATACGGCTTATATTGAGGGGCGTATCAGAACCGAAAAGTGGACGGATAAAGATAATATTGAACGAACAACCGTAAAAATCAGAGCAAATACGTTGCAATTGGTCGGTGGACGCCGTGGTGGTGGCGATGCTGCCGAATCAGGTGGGCAATCGTCTTATGGCGGAAACAGCGGTAGCTCCAATAATTATGCTCCAAAAGCCGCTCCAGTTCCGATGCCACCACCACCTGATTTAGCTGGTGGAAATAGCGATGATTTGCCGTTTTAACCCCCCGCCGACCCATCGGACTGTTCCTAAAGGGGAGCTAAAAATACTTACGAGAATAAAAGCCCCCCTTTAGGGGTTGGGGGTGCTTTTTATCTTCTCTCTCAACTGCACTATTTCGTCTCTGAATCTTGCTGCTTCTAAGAAATCCAAGTCTTTGGCGGCACGTTCCATTTTTCGTTGGGTTTCTTCTATAAGTTTTTCGAGTTGAGGTTTAGTCATGTAGCCAACAATTGGGTCGGCAGCAATCGAAACTTGTTCTGGCTCGTCATAATACATTTTGGTTGTGGCCTTGCTGTCGGCAATCGAAGTCTGCTCCATAATGGCCTCCCTCGATTTGAAGATAGTTTTTGGCGTAATACCATTATCGGCATTGTATTCCATCTGAATAGCTCGGCGGCGATTGGTTTCGTCGATGGCTTTCTGCATCGAGCCTGTTATGCGGTCGGCATACATCAAAACTTTTCCGTTTTCGTTACGAGCCGCACGTCCGATTGTTTGAATCAGTGAACGAATATCTCGCAAGAATCCTTCTTTGTCGGCATCCATAATGGCCACGAGCGATACTTCGGGCAAATCGAGTCCTTCACGCAACAAGTTTACGCCAACCAGCACATCGAAAACACCCAGACGTAATTCTCTTAAAATCTCTACACGGTCGAAAGTTTTTACTTCTGAGTGGATGTAGCGGCCTTTTATGCCCACTTTATCTAAGTATTTGCTTAGTTCCTCGGCCATGCGTTTCGTGAGAGTCGTAATCAAAACTCGTTCTTTTCGTTGCACTCTTACGTTGATTTCTTCCAATAAATCATCGATTTGATTGATGCTTGGTCGAACCTCAATTTCGGGGTCAAGTAAGCCCGTTGGACGAATGATTTGCTCTACCACCACACCATCGGTTAAGCGTAATTCATAATCGGCGGGCGTAGCACTAACAAAAACGGTTTGCCCGACCATTTCTTCAAATTCTTGGAATTTGAGCGGACGATTATCCATAGCCGAAGGCAATCGGAAACCGTATTCAACCAACGATTCTTTGCGAGAGCGGTCACCTCCCCACATAGCTCTGATTTGCGGCATCGAAGCATGGCTTTCATCAACTACCATTACATAATCTTCGGGAAAATAATCGAGCAAACAGAAAGGACGTTGACCCGCCTGACGGTTATCAAAATAACGAGAATAGTTTTCTATACCTGAGCAGTAGCCGAGTTCACGCATCATTTCGAGGTCAAATTCGGTGCGTTCTTGTATGCGTTGAGCTTCCAATAATCGGCCATCAGATTCAAAATATTTTACCTGCTTCACCATTTCATCTTGAATTTGGTGCATGGCGTTGGCCATTACGTCTCGACCAGTTACGAATAAATTGGCTGGGAAAATAGCAATTTGCTTTTCAGAACTTAGTTTTTTGCCATTTGATGGGTCGATTCGTTGAATTTCTTCGATTTCATCGCCAAAAAATATAAATCTAAAAGCAAAGTCGGCATAGCTTGGGTAAAGGTCAACGGTATCGCCTTTTACTCTGAAATTTCCACGCATAAATTCGCCTTCCGTACGAGAATAAAGAATCTCAACCAAACGAAAAAGAAACTGATTGCGAGAAATAATTTGCCCAACCCCGATTTGCATAATGCTGCGTTTCATTTCGGTTGGATTTCCTGCACCATAAATACACGAAACCGACGCCACAACCACCACATCCCGACGCCCCGACATCAACGATGAAACGGCCGAAAG
>JALQYE010000190.1 GCA_023254245.1 Emticicia sp. | reverse complement strand
CCCTATTCATCCTTTGAAAAAATGAATGCTGAAGCCGAAGCTGCTGGTGAAGAAAGCTACGCCAATGCCCGAAATGCCGCTTCGGGAAGTTTTAAGTTACAAGACTCGGCCGAAGTTGCACGTCGGGGGCTTGATGCGTATGTATATCAATTTCTATCAGATGAAGAAGTCTTTGCCACCCACGAAGAAAGCCTCATTGCACTCAAAGGTTTAGGATTTAATGTATCGCAAACGTGGAGAAAATGCAGCACGATTCAAGAAGTAATTGCCTACATCAACGAATGGGACGAAAAACGTTTCTCATTACCACTCGCCACTGACGGAATCGTAATCAAACTCAACTCAATTGCTCAAAGAGCCGAACTGGGTTACACAGCTAAAAGTCCACGTTGGGCAATTGCCTATAAATACAAAGCCGAATCGAAACCCGCTATTTTAAAAGCTGTTACCTATCAAGTAGGCCGCACAGGAGCCATTACGCCCGTAGCCGAACTCGACAACGAAAAACTTAACGGTAAAGGAATTCACCTCTCAGGCACAACCGTTAAGCGTGCGTCTCTCCACAATGCCAACGAAATTGAACGTTTGGGACTACGAATTGGCGATACGGTTTTTGTAGAAAAAGGTGGCGAAATCATTCCGAAAGTAACAGCCGTTGATTTAGCAAAACGAGATATGTTCAATACGCAAGAAATTGTGTATCCGACCGCTTGCCCTGAATGTGGGGGTGCTTTAACTCGAAAAGAGGGTGAAGCCAACCATTACTGCACTAACGAAAAAGGTTGTCCACCACAAATTCGTGGCCGAATAGAGCATTTTATTCACCGCAAAGCTATGAATATTGATAGCTTGGGCGAAGGAAAAATCGAGTTACTGTATGATAAAGGTTTAGTAAAAGATATTACTGATTTGTATGATTTAACATACGAAAAACTTTTCGGACTTGAAAAAGTAACTGAAGACGAACTCACAGGAAAAATCAGAAAGATTGGTTTCAAAGAAAAAACCGTTCAGAATATTTTGGATGGTATCGAAAAATCAAAGCAAGCCCCTTTCAAACAAGTACTTTTCGGTATCGGTATTCGATATGTGGGTGCTACTGTAGCCGAAAAACTGGCGAGTTTCTTCAAAAATATTGATAATATTAAAAATGCCGACTACGAAACTCTTCGCACAGCACCCGAAATTGGCGATAAGATTGCCCAAAGTATTATTGAATTTTTCCAGAATGAAGATAATCTGGCATTAATAGAAAGACTTCGAGCAGCAGGTTTACAAATGGCCGCACAAGATGAAGTTAAAGAAATTGAAGGCGACCAACTTGCGGGAAAGACTTTCCTCTACACAGGTACGTTCGCCAATTTTGAACGTGAAGCCCTCGAACAAAAAATCGAAGCTAATGGTGGAAAAGTTGTCAGTGGAGTATCGGGGAAATTAGATTTTCTTATTGTTGGCGAAAAACCAGGTTCATCAAAAATAGAAAAAGCCAAGAAACTCAATGTAAAAATGATTTCGGAAGAAGAGTTTATGGCAATGATTGGTTGATTGGTTGATTGGTTGATTGGGAACTCGTTCTTTGAATACGAGTTCCCAATCAACCAGTTTTATTTTAACCAATATACCAATTATGAATTCTTCAACACTGCACAAAGCCACATTCCAATGGTGCAGCAACCCAAACCAAGTGATTCACGCCCCAGTTCGATATTCACCGTTTTCATACCTTGATTCAACAAAACCCCTTCCCACGCAGGTGGAAATTGATTAATTGCCCACATCAAAAACAATAAACCAATGCTAAAATACATCATTTTATCACCCTTTCCTTGCAACTTATAATAGCATAAATACGTCGGAATCAAATAAACAGGAATCCAAACATAAGGGTCAGGGTCGTTATACTGCACAAGTGCAAACACAAAAAACATCACTACAAAAAACCAAAGAATTACTTTCTGTATCATATCTTTAAAAGTATTGGGTTAGGAATATGTATCAAAACAAACAAAATTACGATGAACAGATTTTAAAAAATATGATATATCTCCTTAATTTTTTTTAATCATAGGTCTCTACCCGACAAACAACTGATTATCAAGCTATTAATCCGATTTTTGAGGCTAAAATCAAAAAAACTATTAAATTTGCACAAAAAAACGTTTGCAGACACTCAAAAAATTACTACTTTTGTGTCGGCAAATTACCAGCTCCTGCTGAATCCCCCAGGTCTTGACCGAAGCAAGGGTACTGTGGTTGAGCGGTGAATTTGCCTTTTTTTTTGACTTATTCGCATCAATATATTTGTAATTTCTATGTTTAATCGCCCCACAACATAGAAATTCTCAACAATAAATCCTCCTTTAGAGGATAGGGGTATTTCTCTCCATGAAATTTTTTATTGATACAGCTTCCCTCAAAGAGATTCAAGAAGCACAAGACCTCGGTATTCTTGATGGTGTAACAACTAACCCTTCGCTAATGGCGAAAGAAGGTATTTCAGGCAAAAATAATGTTATGCGTCATTATAAAGCAATTTGCGATATTGTAGATGGCGATGTAAGTGCTGAAGTTATTGCTACTACTTTCGATGAAATGATTAGAGAAGGTGAGGAGTTAGCTGAAATCGACGAACAAATTGTGGTTAAAATACCCATGATTAAAGATGGTATCAAAGCTATCAAGTATTTTTCTGAAAGAGGTATCAAAACTAACTGTACGTTGGTATTCTCAGCAGGACAAGCTTTATTAGCAGCCAAAGCAGGTGCTACCTATGTTTCTCCATTTGTTGGCCGTTTAGATGATATTTCAACTGATGGAATGAATCTTATCGAAGACATTCGCTTGATTTATGATAACTACGGTTACGAAACACAAATCTTAGCTGCTTCGGTGCGTCATCCGATGCACATCTTACAGTGTGCTAAAATCGGTTCTGATGTAATGACTGGCCCGCTTTCGGCTATCATGGCTTTATTGAATCACCCATTGACTGATAGCGGTTTGGCTAAATTCTTGGCAGACCACGCTAAAGCAAATGCAAAATAAAATTAATGCTTAATGTTGAATGATGAATGTTTAATTTCAAAACCCTGAATAACATTCATCATTCAACATTCACCATTTATCATTCTATGCCAGTAATTTCTCTACAAAACGCTTTTATTTACCAACGAGACCAACTGGTTTTGTCGGATATAAATTTTAGTATCCAAAAAGGAGAATTCGTCTATTTAATTGGCCGAACTGGAAGTGGAAAATCCTCGCTCTTACAAACTCTCTACGCTGACCTCTGGCTTGAAAAAGGCTCTGGAATAATCGGTGGATTTGAACTACATGCGTTGAAACGTTCCGAAATACCTTATCTGCGTCGAAAAATCGGGATAGTTTTTCAAGATTTCCAATTACTGAGCGATAGAAATATTGAAAAAAATCTTCATTTCTATTTGAAGGCCATGGGTTGGAAAGATAAAAATGAAATGAATGAGCGAATAGCAGAAGTCCTTACATTGGTAAATCTTCCGCATATTCTCGAAAAAATGCCTCATCAACTTTCGGGTGGTGAACAGCAGCGAGTAGGAATTGCTCGTGCTTTACTCAACAAACCCGATATCATTTTGGCCGATGAACCAACAGGAAATCTTGACCCCGAAATGTCGGTTGAAATTCTGAAACTCTTCCTTGATATCAACGAAAAATCGCAGACAGCCGTACTGATGGCTACGCATGATTTTGAACTTATCGAACGCTTCCCTCATCGTACACTCTACTGCGACAAAGGTCAAGTTCGTGACCTTGCCGAAAGTATCTAATTTTTTTACATTTCCATCGAAAGCTACCCATAAAATTGGGTTGCTACGAAACCATTTTTAGTAG
Organism: Emticicia sp.; assembly: GCA_023254245.1. Lineage (GTDB taxonomy): Bacteria > Bacteroidota > Bacteroidia > Cytophagales > Spirosomataceae > Emticicia. The sequence goes on along the minus strand of JALQYE010000190.1, from coordinate 4,639 downwards.
TGGGCTGTTATGATTACCCACCTTTAAGATTACACATGAGCAAATATATTTACGGAATTGATTTCGGCACGACAAACTCGGCCCTTGCCATTCTTGACACCGAAACCAACAATTTAGTTAAACTTTTTACGATACCTTCACTCCTATTTTTTCCAGAACCATCAACTCCCAAAGAAATTGTTGCTCCAACGGTTGGGCACGATGCAATCTCGCTTTACGTGCAGAACCGTATGCGTGGACGATTCATGAAGTCTATCAAAAAAGTTTTACCAAATAAAAGTTTTATTGATACCCGCATTGGCTCTAAAAGCTATCGTGCGGAAGATTTAGTGGCTTTAATATTGGTTCATTTAAAGAAAATCGCCGATGATTTTTTAGGAGAAAACATCACAACGGCAGTGATTGGTCGCCCCGTGGTTTTTGATGAAAATCCCGAAAAAGATGCGTTAGCACAAGAAAGACTTTCAAAAGCGGCACAAATTGCTGGTTTCGAAGAATTTTACTTTCAGATGGAACCAATCGGAGCTGCTTTTACTTACGAACGACAAATTGAAAAACAACAATTGGTTTTAGTAGCTGACTTTGGTGGTGGTACGTCAGACTTTTCGTTGATGAAACTTAACCCAGAAGCCATCAACCAAGCTGACCGAACGGCAGATATGCTTGCACAGGGAGGGATTTATATCGGAGGTGATAATTTCGACTCGGATATAATGTGGTATAAGGGCACACCACATTTTGGGCGTGGCGTAAAGGAAGAATTTACTCCTGGAAAACCGATTGATTTACCACTTTCTTATTTTTATAGCATTTGCTCATGGGAGAAAATGAACTTTCTCGACTCGCTTCGTATGAAGTTAAGTATAGCGAAATCTTACCAATATTCGGGTAAAGATTATCGAGTAAAGAACCTTCAAACCTTGATTGAGCAAAACTTAGGATATGTGCTTTTTAAGCAAATTGAAAAAGTAAAAATCGACTTAACAAAGGCTAATAACGCTGTCTTTGAGTTTAATGAAAGCGAAATAGCCATTAATGAGCCTATTTCTATTCAAGAGTTTTCAGAAGAAATCATTGAAAAAGATGTGGAGAAAATTGAACAGTATTTGCAGGAGTTTTTAGGAAAAAATCAGATTAAAAATGAAGATATTGATGTAGTATTCATGACTGGGGGTACATCAATGGTTCGCTCGCTAAAAAATATGTTTATAAAACGTTTTGGTGACGAAAAAATTAAATCGGGCGATAACTTCCATAGTGTGGCTATGGGTTTAGCTTATAGTTATCGTGTATTAGCAGAAGCAATGGCCTAATATAAAAAGGGTACCTCAGAAGTTCACAGAGCAGATTGTATTTGCTAAATGAACTTCTGAGACAGCACAACATTTTAAATATTTATTCTTTTACAAATGTTTTACTTTCTACAACACCTAATTTACTAATCATCTGAATGATATACATGCCTGATTCTAAATCTGAAATTTGTAAATCAATACTGTCGGCAGTAATTTTTTGAGCTTTTCTAACTTTTCCTCTAAAATCTACAATCTGATAAAAAGTATCTCCTTCAATCTTCTCTTCATTACTTACTATCAAAGAAATGTTATTCTGAGCAGGATTCGGAAAAACAGAAAATTTTGTCTTAAATTCAATAGGGAAGTCGGGAAAATATGTTATTTTTTCTTCTCTTCTTTCAATTTCATCTGAAATAAGCATGATAGCATTTTTCTTCAAAGCAGCTGTTGTCAGAGTAGTAAAAGACGCTACCGAACTATAAACAGAGCAATTTGCTTTTATCTGCCAATTATAAGTAGTGCCTTTTGTAAGGCTCGTCAGACTATAAGCATTTGAGGTTACGGTTGCAATTGTCGTCCAAGTAGTAGCAGTAGAAGTTTTTAACTGAATAGTATAACTTGTAGCTCCACTCACCAGATTCCAAGCTATAGTGGCAGATGTGCCAGCTATATTGCTACTCACTAAGCCAGTTGGGGCGGTACAAGTTGTGGTTGTGAAATTCATGGTAGTCGAATATCCCGAACAATTAGCCTTTACTTGCCAAGTATACGCTGTACCAGCAACTAATGCAGTTAAATTGTAATTAGTTGTTGAAACTGTAGCGGCAGTCAACCATGTCGTTGATGTAGATGTCTTGTATTGAACTGTGTAACTCGTTGCTCCACTTACGGCTCCCCAGGATAAGCTTGCACTCGTACTGGCTATGCTACTACTTGTCAAACTAATAGGTGCAGCACATGAAGCAGTACCTGTTGTCAAAAAAGAAGTTGTTGTCGAGTAACCCGAACAATCACACTTTACTCTCCAATCATAGCTGATACCAGCTAAAAGACTACTAAGATTTGCAGTAGTTGTAGTAAAGCTCCCTAATGTTGTCCAAGTAGTCGAACTTGTTGGCTTATAATCTACCGAATATGTTACGCCATTGGGTACTGCATTCCATGTTAAGGTAGCAGAATTATTGGTAATATTGGTAGTTTGCTGACCTGTTGGAGCCGCCGAAGTGCTTGTTGTAGTTGCCAAACAAGTAGCGTTTGTCACACTGGAACGAATTGCATTGCCTGGTAAAGGCCCAAAACCATTAGCAAAGTTGATACCTACACTTGTTAAGTGACAATAACTCATGATTGTGCCACCGTTTGTTGGCGTAGGAGCAGCCGTTGTACAGCCACCTTCTGGAGCTGCACAATTATCAATGGGTCCAGTTGTACCATCGGGTTTTACCCAACCACACCATTGTGTATGATTTGACCCTAAGTTATGTCCTAATTCGTGCGTTACACATTCAACCGTCCAAGAAAATGTAGGGTATGTAGCAAACGTATTTTGTACCATACTTACACCATGTGCATACGATTTACTGCAAAGTGTACTCAAATACGCAATTCCGCCACCTAAGTTTCTCGTTGTAAGAAAATGTGCCAGATTTCCATTAAAATTCGCACCTCTATTCGTATTGAAAGATTGAAGTACACTTGAAGTGGTAGTCAGCGTACGATACGGGTCTGGGCTTGTCCAAACGTAGATTTCAGAAATCTGAATATCAATATTTTCGTTTTGATATAAAGTTGCTACCTGATTAAAGAAACTTGTTACGTAATTTGTCACATTCGTTACATTTGAGCCATTATCTAAATACATCTGATAATCACACTCAAAATATACAGTTACGGTTTTACAACCAACGCCAGTAATTGAGACAGATTCTTTAAGATTTGAAGTACGTAAGGTTTTCTTTGGAGTAACTTGGTTTGTTCCACATGCAAAAGGTTGGGTCGAAGTTAAATCCTGTGAATTATAAATAATATGGTCAGAAGATTTATCTTTTACCTTTCCGATTTCATACTTACCCGTTTTATCGGCGATAAAGCCTCTCACTTCATTTTGATAGATACTAATCGCCGCTATCGAGCCTGTATCTCCCTTTACAATACCTCGATAATGCACTCCTGCATCAGTTTTAGGATTTATACTAATTGTACTGCTCGAAGATACCTTAAAATTGGTAGTTGTTACTTGAATCCGAACTAATTCGACCGAAACTGGAGTACTTCTACCAGCAACTGGAAAAGTTAAAGTCAATGTTGGTCGAGGTCTTTGCCATAAATCTGCTATTTTTGCCAAATCTACGCTTAGAGTTGTTCCTTTATTTAGCTCTGACTGATTTATAGAATTATTGCTTGATTGAATAAAACTTTCTTCAACAAATTTACCATTACCACTGCGGGTCTGCTCTACCCAATTGGTAACCCCTCTTTGTGCAAATGTTGGCAAAGTGATGATAAGCGTGAATGCAAGTAGTACAAACACTCTACTGAAATAGAAGTTTTTCATAAATAAATCTTATAGTATTACTCAATAACAATTGACAGGATGAACCCCTATTCAATCAGAACAAATCTTGTACCGCTAAATAATTTTCTTTTTGAATAGCTAAAAGGAGAGATAGTTCAAAAACCCGAAGGTAAGACGATAAAATTCTTTGAATAATTCAATAAATACAGCGATATTCAAGTGAATAAATAAAAAATATACAATTTAGTATTTAAAGAAAATTGTAGTTTATGGAGCGTAGAAAAAAAACTATTATACAGTAGAAAAATCCTTTATAAGTATATCTATAAAATTAGTGAACGGATATAATGAGTCAATAAACTATCCACAATAATAGTGCCAAAAAAAGGGGAATCTATAGCCAAAAATCTACCAACAACACTGCTTCAATAGATTTATTACTATCTTACGAACGAGCATTGATAAAATTTTATCATTATGCTACTATCATAAAATAACATAGACCTAAATCTTTTTAGCCTTTCCGAAACTCATATTTATCTAATTTTGTAGTCATACATAGAAAAGTGAACTTATAATCCATTAAAAAATCAAATTTGCTTTACATGAATGCTTTAGAAACTGTAAAAAATTACTACGATTGCTTTAATAACAAAGACTGGAAAGGGATGTTGGCTCTTGTTCATTCAGAAATCAAGCACCAACCCAATCAAGGTGAAGAACGCATTGGTATTGAGTTATTCACTGCGTTTTTACAAATGATGGATGAATGCTACGAAGAAACCTTGACAGAAATCGTACTTTTGGGCGAACCCAGCAACAGCCGTGT
>JALQYE010000018.1:13270-37495 GCA_023254245.1 Emticicia sp. | reverse complement strand
TGTTTTCTTCGACCGAAAGCGAAGTTACCTTTTCACTTCGATTCAAGAACGCCAAAACGGCTATCATCGCCCCCATTTGTACACTCATTAAACCTAATAATAAAACAGTGTGTGGCGGTGAAAGAATCTGCACATCAAGCCCATACGTATTGTGCCACCAATCATCAAACGGTGCCGATGTAAGCGAGGCAATTCCGCCCCAAATACAAAAAAGCCCGCCCAAAGAGCTGTAAAAAATGCCCCAAAACTTTACCATTTTGCCTTTTTCGAGCTGATTTCCCCAAAACGAGGTTTTCAAAACCTGATAACCCGAAAAAATACCTGCAGCAGCTGCCCCAATATACGTCACCACGTGCGGAGCCGAAAAGAGTCCGTCACGGCCAATGCTCATGTGCCAAGCAATATCCCACAAAATACCTAAAATCACGCACATAGAGGCAATCACGCTCACATATACGTAAAACGGAATCGCTAATAAAAGTTTTGAAGATGAAGAAAAGTCTTTTTCGGTTGTAATAGACTGGTTAATAGTCGTTTCCATAGATTATTGATTAATTTGTGTAATGACATTTCTGTTGTTGGTTCCCCCTACTGAGAAGCTAAAATAAACCTAATTGTGCTTGATTAGGCAAACTTCCCTCGTGTCGAAGTAACCATTCTTTTCGCCAAAGGTCGCCGCCGTAGCCCACCAAACTTCCATCCGACCCAATGACTCGATGGCAGGGTAAAATTATTGTCAACGGATTATTGCCATTGGCTGTACCCACTGCTCGAATGGCTTTTTCATTGCCAATTCTCCGAGAAAACTCAAGATACGAAATCGTTTTTCCATACGGAATTGTTTTTAGGTATTCCCACACATTTCGTTGAAAATCAGTGCCATGCGGCTGTAAAGGCAAATCAAAATCTCTAAGTTTTTTGTCGAAATAAGCCTCAAATTGCCTAATACATTCATCAATGATTGTGGAGTTTTCGGGGGTTTCTTCTAATTGGCTACTGGGTTTCTTTTGGGCCTCTCGAAACAGCACATGAGTCAGAAACTCATCGTTTGCGATAATCTCCAAAACGCCAATTGGGGAGGAATAATGCTTGATATATTGCATAAATTGTGTTCTTCTTCTTTTAATTTCAAAGATACAAAAAGTAAGTCTGAAAAACTTTTCTGATAATCAATCAGTTATCAAATAGTAGTTTTGTAATTTTGCAAACTGGCATTAAAATAATTAATCAATCAACATAAGCGATTCCAAAGAATCGCTCCACTATAATGGTAGTACCTTACAAAGAAAAAGACAGCAGCAAGCGTGAGCAAATTGCCGAAATGTTTGATAATGTTTCGCCTAAATATGATTTCTTGAACCATTTGCTCAGTGGTGGAATTGATTTTTGGTGGAGAAAAAAGGCTATTTCGATGTTGCGTGCCGAAAAACCACAGTTGATTTTGGATATTGCAACAGGCACAGGTGATTTGGCCGTTGAGGCCGTTAAGCAACTAAAACCCGAAAAAGTAATTGGCGTTGATATTTCGGAAGGAATGTTATCGTTTGGGCGTGAAAAGATGAAAAAACTGGGTTTAGAAAACAAAATCGAACTTCAGATGGGCGATTCGGAGAAATTACAGTTTGAAAACAATACTTTCGATGCCGTTATCGTTTCTTTTGGAGTACGTAACTTTGAAAATCTCGAAAAAGGCCTCACGGATATGTGCCGAGTAACCAAATCGGGCGGTACTTGCGTGGTCATGGAATTTTCGAATCCTAAAACTCCCGTTATTAAGCAATTATACAATTTTTACAACGCAACCATCCTGCCTTTCATTGGCCGATTAGTATCGAAAGATAGTTCGGCGTATAGCTATTTGCCCGAATCGGTGAAGGCATTTCCAGAAGGCGAAAACTTCTTGAGAGTATTTGAAAAAGCAGGATTCAGCCAAACAAAATGTATTCCGCTTACTTTTGGCGTTTGCTCAATATATGTTGGCAAAAAGCCTTGATGAGTTTTATTTTTTAAATTTTTTATGAAAAAAGCCCCTTTTCTTAAATTTATACTTAGTGTTTTTTTTGTAATAGTACTCGCACAAAGTGTGTTTGCTCAGGAAACTCGTCGTCACTTTCAGGCAGATTACGATGCAAAATCACTTCGATTTGGTTATTTTTTGGGGCTAACCAGTACTTATTACAACGTAAAGTTTAATAATTACTTTGTCAATAAAGACAATTATTATAGCATTACTTCTCCTTCTACTTTTGGTATTAAAATGGGAGGATTGGCTAACTTCAGACTAAACGATTATTTTGATTTTAGGGTCTTGCCTACGGTGTCTATTTACGGAAGAAGATTAGAGTATAAATATATAGATACGGCTCTGCCAGACACCGACCCCAATAAATTTAAAGAAAACACTGACTTACGGGAAACAGCTTGGTTTGAAGTTCCTGTAATGTTTAAGTACAAATCCGAAAGACGTGGAAATGTACGAATGTATGTTTTTGGCGGACTACGTTACGGAATTGAAACTAATCCCAATAGTAGGAGAAACAAGTCAAAATTCGTCACAAAAACCAGTGATTTTAGTATTGAATACGGCACAGGAATTGAGTTTTTCAGAGAATATTTCAAGTTTTCACCCGAAATTCATTTCTCACACGGCCTCAATAACTTAGTTGACCCCGTGAATAATAGAAATACGCCCCTTCAAGGCGTTGACCGATTGACCACTCACACGGTTACGCTCTACATATTATTTGAATAAGGAAGCCACAAGCAACCAATTTTAGACAAAAGTTGTTAGGTCTGTAAAAGCAGATTTTCACGGCTTTTGTCTATTTTTTTATTCATGAAATACATCGCCATTTTTCTTGTAAGACTCTACCAAGCAGGCATTTCGCCTTGGTTTCCGCCATCGTGCCGCTACACGCCTACTTGTTCACAATATTCGGTTGAGGCCTTTCAAAAACACGGTTTTTTCAAAGGTTTTTGGCTAACGGCTAAACGCATTGCTCGTTGCGGTCCGTGGAGCCATTCGCACGGCTACGACCCAGTTCCTTGATTGGTTATTGGTTTACTGAGAAATGGATTATTGGTAAACTCGTTTGTGGTTACACCGAAATAACTAATTTCTCAATAACCGCACGTGTGGCCCCGCAGTTGCCTAATAACTAATTCACCAGTAACCAGTCCACCAATTTTCCAGTTTTCCAATTCCCCAATAACTAATCACAAATAACTATTATCTGCAAAATTTTCTACCGTTTTTAGGACTATTTAAAGAACTTTCTTAACTATTTATTTATTTCTATAAAATCAGTAGTCTTTCTAACTTGTTGTTATGAAATAGTCCGTAAATTTGGATTTACAACAAAACCTTTCTCGGCAATGACACTCGAACAACGGCAGTATCCTATCGGAAAGTGGACACCTAAAAAAAACTATTCGGTCAAAGAAATCGAACGCAACATTGGTATCATTGAGAAATATCCTGCTAAGTATAAGCGACTTACCAAGAAACTTTCTGATGAAGATTTGGCCAAAACCTACCGTGAAGGTGCATGGAATATACGTCAATTATTGACCCACATTTCGGATATGCATATCATGCATTACGCCCGTTTCAAACAAGCCCTTTCTGACGAAAATCCAGTTGGATTTGTAGCCAACATTAACGCTTGGAATGCCACCGCCGAAATATCCAGTACACCACCAGCCGATGCTTTATTATTACTGGAAGCTACGCATAAAAGATGGGTATTTTTGATGAGAAACATGTCGGAAAATGATTTTGATAAAACATTCTTTCATGCACTGCGTCAGCTCAATCTCACATTGGCCCAGGCACTGAGCATGGCTGCTTGGCATAGTAAACATCATTTTGAGCAAATCAAAATAGCATTGAATTCATAAAATATATTTTAACAATCAAACAATATACTCCCCTTTAGGGGTTGGTGGTTAATGAATACATATTATATCATAGATTTCGATAGCACTTTTACGAAAGTGGAAGGCCTCGACGAATTAGCCAATATTGCATTGACAGGCAGTGCTAACCAAGAAAAAGTAGTTGCTCAAATCAGGAATCTGACCGAGCAAGGCATGAATGGTGAAATTACTTTTTCGGAAGCACTCAGTCGCCGAATCGAATTATTGAAGGCTAATCGTTCGCATATCAATCAATTAGTTGATTTTCTTCATACTCAAGTATCAGAATCTTTTCAACGCAACGAGAAATTCTTGCGTGAATATGCCAACAATATATTAATCGTTTCGGGTGGCTTCAAAGAATTTATTGTGCCAATCGTTACTTCAATGGGGCTAAAAGAAGAAAACGTCTATGCTAATACCTTCGTTTTTGATGCCGAAGATAACATCATTGGTGTTGACCAAGAGAATGTTTTGGCTCACGAAAAAGGCAAAGTGAAACTTCTAAGTTCGTTGAAACTCGATGGCGATGTTTACGCCATTGGTGATGGCTATACCGACTACGAACTTCGTGCTTCGGGGCTGGCTAATCGTTTTTATGCGTTCACGGAAAACGTTAAGCGTGAGAAAGTTACGGCCAACGCCGACCATATTGTGCCATCGCTCGATGAGTTTTTATACCTGAATAAATTACCTCGCAGCCAATCATACCCAAAAAGCCGCATCAAGGTACTTTTACTCGAAAATGTACACTCAGTGGCTATCGAGGCATTTAAACGTGAAGGTTTTGATGTGGAAACCCACAAAGGAGCAATGGACGAAGACGAGTTATCAGAGAAAATCAAAGGCGTTTCGATTTTAGGACTTCGTTCAAAAACTAATTTAACGAAAAAAGTCCTTGAAAATGCTGACAAACTCATCACTGTGGGGGCATTTTGTATCGGGACAAACCAAATCGACCTGAAAACGTGTACTGAAAAAGGAATCGCAGTTTTCAATGCCCCTTACAGCAATACTCGCTCAGTAGTAGAGTTGGCCATTGGCGAAATGATTTTGTTGATTCGTAATGTGTTTACGAAAAGCAATCAAATGCACGCTGGCAAGTGGGATAAATCAGCCAATAATAGCTTTGAAGTTCGTGGTAAAAAACTCGGTCTGATTGGCTACGGACACATCGGAACGCAACTTTCAGTCATTGGCGAAGCACTTGGTATGGAGGTTTATTTCTATGATATTGTCGATAAAATGCCTATCGGAAATGCTAAGAAATGCCGTTCTTTGGAAGAAGTTTTGCGAGTATCGGATGTAGTAAGTATGCACATTGATGGCCGTAAAGAAAACACCAACGTTTTTGGCAAACGTGAATTTGAAATGATGAAAGATGGCGTGATTTTCATGAATCTTGCCCGTGGACACGTAGTCGAAGTGCCTGCTTTGGTAGAAGCTATCAAGTCAGGTAAAGTTGCTGGTGCAGGTATTGACGTTTTCCCGTACGAACCAAAAACTAACAGCGAGCCATTTGAGAACGAATTGCGTGGTTTACCAAACGTAATCCTGACGCCACACATCGGCGGAAGCACCGAAGAAGCTCAAGAGGGTATCGGACTTTATGTACCTGAGCGTTTGCTCGAATACATGAATAATGGTAGCACAACAGGCAGCGTAAACTTCCCAGAAGTACAATTACCATTGTTGCGTGATTCGCACCGTTTATTACATATTCACCAAAACGTACCAGGTATTTTGGCCAAAATCAATAATATTTTTGCGAAACACCACATCAATATCATTGGTCAGTATCTAAAAACCAACGAAACGATTGGCTACGTAATTATGGATATTAGCAAAGGTTACACCAACGAGTTTATCCAAGAAATCAAAGACATCGACGAGACAATTCGTTTCAGAATGTTGTATTAAAATAGTTGTAGCACAATTTTCCAAAATGTTACGATAAAGAAACAATTTAGAAAATTGTGCTACATTTCTCACCAAAACTTCACTCCCGATAATCTACTGATTTCGAGTTTGGCCAATAAGGCCTGATAATCGTATTGTAATAAATTGAATTTTGCTTCTTCTAAACCTGTCTCGGCTGCTTGAATTTCGAGTGGCGTGCTTACACCATTCTCCAATCGTTTTTTAGCCAATTTTAAGCTATATTCGGCCTGATAAATATTACTTGCAGCTAATTCTTTCTTCTGATTCGCTACTTTTATATCGTTATAGGCATTTTCAAGGTCTCGGCTAATTTGATTTTTTTGTGATTCTGTACTCTGCTTGGCTGCATCAAGGTTTATCTTCGCAATTTGGGTATTGTAAGCTCCACGTTTTCCTGTATAAATCGGAATCGAAAGTTTTACTCCTATCAATGAGTTCGGCCTTAAAATCGAAATATCTGGTAAATATCCATTACGTACCCCAAGCGAGGCATTGGCCGCCAGAGTAGGCAGACTACTCATGCTCGCAATCTTTACTTCTTGAGCTAAAATACCTTCCTTAGATTCTAAAAACTTCAAATCAACATTACTTCTAATTGCCTCGTTATAAGCACTCTGCAGGTCAGGCTTAGAATAATTAAACTGTAATTCAGCATTATTAGGTATTAATTTTCGAGCATCAGAGCCAATTAATGAGCTCAAGAAAATATATTGTTTTTCGAGCTGACCTTGTAGGTCAATTACACGAATTTCGGCATTTTTATAGCGTACTTGCACCTGCACTGCATCATAATCAAGAGCATCGCCACTTTTTATACGGTCGGCAATAATTTTACCATTTTCTTGCACCAATTTCAGTTGGTCTTGTTGCACAACAATAGCCTTTTGTAAATAAATAATGCTGTAATAAAGCTGTGCAACCTGATAACTTAGATTGTGTTTCAAGGCTTCAATTCCTCCGCCTTGTTGTTGAATTTCAAGAACTGTTTTCTTTACAGCTTCCTTAAATCTTCCCCAATCATAAATCACGTAAGATGCATTTACACCAGCATTATAGTTATTATGAGGCTGGAACTGTATGACTTTAGGCTCACCGTTTACTGGCAAAGTTGCTTTGGCAATTGGGTCAACACGAGAATAACTCACATCACCACTTACTTGCGGCTTAAGGCCTGTTTCTTGAACTTTAATACGGTAGTCGCCCGTGCTAAGTAATTGCTGTTGCTCTTTTACTCTTGGCGAATACTCTATGGCTTGATTGATAAGCTTAGAAAGTACTTGCTCGCTACTCTGAGCAAGTACTTCGTTACCTAAAAACAAGCAAACAATGACTAAAATTTTATTGATTTTCATTTTTTAGTTTCGAGATTTAAGACAAAATTTTGAGATAAAACACTCATAATCAATACATAAAATTGATAATTGCATTAATGTGATTCGGCAGCAGCTTTAGCAGCGGCAGCAATTTCTTCGGGCGATTTTTTCTTCATTTTTAACAAGACCACTAATGGCAAAACACACAAGAAAAATACAGCCACAATTCTGAAAGTATCTAAATATGCCAGATAGTACGATTGGCGGTCGAGCATCAATTCCAGCTGTCTGTATGCTTGAGTTGAGGCCTGTACTATATCGCCCGAACGAGACATGAAACCCATTTTTATGGCATTGAATTTTTCGAGAAATAATGGATTATTGGGCGTATAGTTAGCTACTAAATCAGAGCGGTGTTGAGCGTATTGAATAGCCACATAATTATTGGCCAAGGCAATACCAAATGCTCCACCAAGCTGACGAATCATGTTGGTAAGCGAAATACCCGACCCAAATTCGTTTGGTTTCAAACCAGCAACCGATGCATTAATAAGCGGTAATTGCAACATAACCGTACCTAAACCACGCAAAACCTGTATTGGGTAAAAATCCCATTTTCCCATGTCGGCAGTGGCAGTTCCGCTGTAGAAACCGAAGAAGGCAAAAATCAAGATTCCAGCAATTACAAACGGAATCGGCGATGCTCCTGCCGACATTCTTTTACCCAGAATCGGAAAGAGTGGTAAAATTGTGAGCGTCGGGAAGAACAAGGATAAACCTGTTTCGTAAGGTGTAAAACCATTGATACGCTGCACCATAACTGGATACACAAAGACCGACGTAAACAAACCAACCCCCGATACAAGCACGAAAATCGAAGAAAAAGCAAAATTTCGATTAGCAAACACTCGTAGATTTACTACTGGGTGGTCGGTATTTAACTCTCTACTGATAAATCCTACAATGCCGAGGGCAGCAACCAAGGCCATTACCGAAATCTCTTTCGACTGAAACCAGTCTTTCGACTCTCCTTTTTCAAGAATATATTGTAACGAACCAATTCCGATAATCAATAATATAATTCCGAAGTAATCAATCTTAATATTGGCTTTGTTTTTCCCTTCTCCTTCTTTTCTTGGGATATATAAAATCGTCAAGACAGTAGCAACAATACAAATCGGAACGTTGATAAAGAAAATATCGCCCCAAGTATAATTATCTACAATGTATCCACCCAAACTCGGCCCAAGCGTTGGCCCCAATACAATCCCCATTCCGAAAAGTCCCGAAGCCATACCTCGTTCTTTACCAGGGAAAGCATCAAACAAAATGGCTTGTGAAGTCGAGAGCAATGCACCTCCGCCAATTCCTTGAATAAACCGCCAAAAGACCAACTCCCACAACGAATCAGAGTTTCCGCACAAATAAGACGCAATACCAAACAATATCATTGATGCCAAATAATAGTTTTTCCGACCAAAATACTCGGCCAAGAAACCCGTCATCGGAATCACAATCACGTTGGCAATGGCATACGATGTAATCACCCAAGCAATATCTTCAATTGTTGCCCCCAACGAGCCCGCAATCTGATTAAGAGCCACATTGACAATCGTGGTGTCGAGTAGCTCCATCACAGCGGCCGTTACGGTTGTCAGTACAATAATGAATCGTGCTGCACCGATGGGCTTTTGTATATTTTCTGTATTTTCCATATTATCAACCCTGCAATTTCCCGCAGCTAAGGGTTTATCTCAGAAACCCCTTATTTAATTTTCACCTCAACCTCTAAACTCATACCCGCACGTAGCTTATCACGTAGTTTGTCAACGCCGTCAATCGCAATCTTTACTGGAATTTTCTGTGTTACTTTCACAAAGTTTCCGCTGGCATTATCAGGTGGAAGAAGTGCATACTTCGCTCCTGTTGCATCCGAAAAATCGGCGATTTTTCCTTTTAATTCCATGTCAGGAAACGCATCTAATTTAATGCTTACTTCTTGCCCAACTGCCAAACGGCTGATTTGCGTTTCCTTGAAATTAGCTACTACCCAATAAAGAGAGTCTTGTACGATTGTGGCCAATGTTTGCCCTGGCTGAATAAATTGCCCTGGCTCAACGCTCTTGCGGCCAATCTTGCCACTTTCAGAAGCATAAACTTTCGAGTAAGTGAGTTTAAATTTTTGTTGTTCGATTTTTGCTCTTTGTACTGCCAAGGCTGCTTCAGCCTTATGAAGATTCGACGTAAGCACATCAATACGAGATTTTGAGGCTGTCCAATCTTGTTTTTGGCTTTCGTATTGAGCATTCAACACTTCCAAATTAGATTTACTATCATCAACTTGACGTTTCGTAATGGCATTATCGGCAAATAATTTGGCATCACGTTCGGCATCTTTTTGAGCTTTTTCCTTACGTAAAGCCGTTGCTTTAAGACCTGACTCAGCCGCACTGATAGTCATGTTAGCATTTTTGATGTTTGCTTTAGCACTTTCCACATCTGTAAGCATTTGTTGGTACATAGCTTCCATTTCGACCAATGCCAAGCGTTGTTCGTTATCATCAATATCAACCAATAGTTGACCTTTCTTTACCTGCTCAAAATCTTTCATGTTTACGGCATTTACGTAGCCGCCCACTCTTGGCACAACTGGCACTGTGTAGGTTTCGATTTGGGCATTATCAGTAGTTTCGTAGCTTTGGTTGTATTTGTATTTCTGATAAGCATAAGTGGCTGCTCCAATCACAATCAATAAAAGTATGATGCGTGGAATGTAGTTTTTAAACGATTTTTTAGAAGTATTTCCCATTTTAGTGTTCAGTTTCTTGCGTTTGCTTTAGTTTTTAATTGCTCCTTGGTTTAATTAATTTATTTAACGGCACAAAGTAAACTAAGTTTACTAAATTAGTCAAGTAAGTTGACAATTATTTTTTTTGTATTACCTTTGTAATAAATTTATCTTTTCATCAGAATTTAATGTAGAGAATTAGAGCTTACTTAATTCATCTCACAATTAGCAATGAACGAAGAATTACTGGCACAAGTTGCCGCAATGAAAGTCAATAAGGCACGCTTGATGGGAAAACTTCTTAACCGAACCTATCGCTATATGAGCGATTTGGCGGGCGATTACCTAAAAGGCATCGGTTATGAAAACTTCCGTGTTGGACATATTGTGGCTTTAGTACATATCGAAGTAGAGGGGACGAGCATTAATACGCTGGCGGCGGCGGCGAGCATGACCAAACAAGGAATGAGTAAGCTCATCAAAGAATTGCAAGAAGAGGGTTTTGTGATAGGTGAAAAAGACCCCACTGACGCCCGTGCATTGATAGTGAAATATACTGAAAAAGGGCTACAAGCTATGATAGATTGGCGGAATTGCACCAATTATATCAATCAGAAATTTGGGGAAGTATTGGGTGAAAGCAAACTCGAAACCCTCAAAGACCTTTTAGGAGAGTTGGTACATGAATACGAAAACAATTATCTGAGTACCTCAAAGAATTTGCTGAATCATCCGATGATGCAAAGCAAATGGCAGAAGGTCAAATAATTATTGACTTCTGATGGGTGCATCGCCAAAAATTGATAAATTCGCGTTGTCATAAAAACGATGTGCCTATGTCTGTTACCGAAATCATTGTTTTAGTAATAGTGTTGTATGTCATTATTTGCGTAGTGGCCTACAAAGTACAAGAGTATTTTATTTTTAAGCCCGAGAAGCTGTCGCAAGATTTTGAGTTTCGATACGACGACCATTTTGAAGAACTTTTCTTCGATATGCCCGACGGAGCCAGAATCAACGGACTGCTTTTTTATGATGTAGGCGAAGAAACCCGTGGCTTAGTTATTTATTTTCACGGTAACACTCGCAGTATTAAAGGCTGGGCAAAATATGCCAAAGATTTTATCTCGCACGATTACGATGTATTGATGATTGATTATCGAGGTTTCGGGAAAAGCACTGGTAAACGGCATGAAGAACGCATGTACGAAGACTCGCAAGTAGTTTATCATAGAATGCTCGCTAAAGGCTACGACGAAAAAAACATTGTGATTTACGGACGCTCGTTGGGTTCGGGTTTTGCTTGTAAATTAGCTTCCAAGAATCACCCAAAAACCTTGATTCTTGATGCCCCGTATTATAGTTTTTCGCAGTTGACTAATCGTTTTTTGCCATTTTTGCCAGTTTCGATGATTCTGCGGTTTTCTATCCGAACCGACCAATATATTAAGTTTGTAAAATGTCATGTTTATATCATACATGGTACAAAAGATTTATTGATACCGTTTCGGTCGAGCGTAAAGTTGGCAAAACTCGCTCCGCAAAAAACTCGGTTAGTACCCATTTACGGGGGTGGACACAATAATTTGCCATCATTTCCCGAGTATCACAAGCATCTCGAAGAAATCTTACTCGATAGATTCGATTTGATTTTTGATAAACACCTTTTTTAAATTACGAATTATGATTGACGAATTACGAATACAAAGCCGTAAATTATCAATTCTAAACATTATCCATTTTCAATTATTTATCGCACGGGCGACCCCGTATCCATCAAATTTCCGTGTTTAAATTAAAATACCTTCAGATTGCCCTTACAGTTTACGTTGTCCTGATTGCAGGATTAGTGCTTTTTCAGCGTTTTATTCTTTTACACCCTAAAAAACTGGCGAAAGATTATCTGTATGAATTTCCAAAAGCCGAGGAGTTTTATGTGGTTGTGGCTCCCGAAGTGAAACTCAACGCCCTGAGATTTGCGTCAGAAGATAGTGTATCGAAAGGCGTAGTGCTTTATTATCATGGCAATGCTGATAATTTGGCTCGCTGGGGCGAATATGCCTCCGAATTCACGAAGCGGGGCTACGATGTTGTGATGTATGATTACCGTGGTTTTGGTAAAAGCAATGGCCGACTGGACGAACAAAATTTCTTATTCGATGCTCAATACATTTTTGATGATTTGAGCCGCCGCTATAACCCCGATAAAATTGTGCTTTATGGGCGTTCGTTGGGGTGTGGGGCAGCCATCAAAGTAGCCTCGAATAATGCCGTAAAGAAATTGATTCTCGAAACGCCCTACTATAGCTTGCCCGATGTAGCGGTAAGTCGTTTCCCGATTTTTCCATTTAAATACGTCTCCGAATTTAAGGTAAATGCCTACGAATGGCTACCAAAAGTACGATGCGATGTACACGTTTTTCATGGTACTGACGATACAATTATTCCTTATAAGCAAAGCATCAAGCTACTCGAAGCAGCAAATAAAAACCTTGATAAAACACTCACTACATTGCAGGGAGGGCATCACCAAGGCCTTGATAAGTTTAAGGAGTATCAGACAAAATTAGATGAGCTTTTGGCTAATTAGGTCTGAAAAGTTGGTAGTAAGTTCAGTTCATATAATAGGCAACATACTTAAAACACTTATCCATTATAAACTCTTTCTACGAATGGTGTAGAAAGGGTTTTTTATTTTTATTTGTTTTTTATCGAGCAAAAGAGCAGCCGCTGTACGGCCCATCGTTTCGAAATCGGTTGTTATTACCGTAATTTCCAATAACTCTTTCAAAGTTGTTTCGTTAAACGAAATAACACCGATGTCAGCACCCAATTCTAAATTTAATTGGCGAGTTTTCTTTACTAACTCAGCCAAATCGGTTTCTTCAACCACCAAATAAGCTGTTCCTATTTGCAGAACCTCATCAATCGCATTTTCTTTTATCTGAAATTCACGACCGAAATTTACACAAAACTGTCGAAAACCACGCACAATATCGCTCGGATAATTTCCATCGCTCGGAAAAACCAGTACCATTCGGCTATATTTTTCAAGCAAATCACGGAGTTCGTCCAACGCATCAAAAATATCTTTTTCAAAGTCTTGATAGACACTCAAGCAAGATTTGGTATATTCGGGAAGGTCTTTATCGAGTAAAATGAGCTCATCAGAAGGTATTTTTTCCAGTGTTTTTAGAGCTAAAGCCTTATCGTTTTCGGGGAAGAAATGTGGCATAATCACATAATAATTGTACTTCCCGAGATTATTGGCCATAATTTCGGCAAAGATTCGAGCATCATAATGATGAATCTGTAAATCAACACTTGCTTTATTGCCCAACACTTTCAAAAAAGCATAATAAATCAGCTTTTTATACGAGCTCAACTTATTGAAAACCAATAAGATACGCATCTTATTATTATCTGTTCGGTTTACATAGAAACCCTTCCCTTGTACCGAAGATATAAAGCCCCGTTCTTTCAGTTCACGATATGCCTTCTCAACAGTATCACGAGCTAAGTAATATTCTTCGCTTAATTCACTAATAGATGGTAGCTGTTCGTCTTTTTTCAAAACCGCCCGCTCAATATCAGCAACTATTGACTGCACAATTTGCTTATATTTAGGTGTTTTGTCGTTGGGGTTGAATTGTAGTTTATACATTTTTTAATGTAGTTACTGGGGAAACTTTCTAAAATTTTGTTGGAAATGTATCTCCCTCAACTGTTGCTGAAAGTATATTGTTTTCGAATAATTACTCAGTAAATGTACTAATTATTCATCTTACAAATTCATCGGAATGCCTATAAAAATGAGTGAATTTAAAAAACTCACTCATTTTGCTTTCACCTAAGTCAGCTGAATTTCTCCGACCACTTAACCTTTCTTTATCTTACAAATGCTACTGCTACACCACCATCAACGTTCAAGATATTTCCCGTCGATTTTGATAAACTGCCATCCACAAAAACTCTTACGGCTTTGGCAATGTCTTCGGTCAGAATTTCTTCGTTTAGAAGCGTGCGTGACGCATACATTTTTGGTAAATCTTCCACTTTTATACCGTAGGCTTTTGCACGACCTTCGGCCCATTCGCCTTCCCAAATTTTGCTTCCACGCAAAACAGCATCTGGATTTACGGTATTTACTCTTATTTTATCTTTACCTAATTCGGCTGCCATGAGGCGAGTCATGTGAGCTTGGGCAGCTTTTGCGGTACCATAACCCACGTTGTTTGGCCCAGCAAAAAGAGCATTTTTACTCGCAATATTTACAATATCGCCCCCAGTTGCCTGCTGACGCATGATTTTGACCGCCTCCTGCGACACCAAGAATTGGCCTTTTACTAATACATCTTGCAGTAAATCCCAGTCGGCAATGGTATGGTCTTCGAGTGGTTTTGAAATCGAAAGACCAGCACAGTTTATAATAATATCAACACCACCATAAGCTAAAATTGCATTACGAAATGACTCAGCAATAATTTCGGAATTTGTTACGTCAATATTAGTAGTAATTGCCGAGTCTTTGCCATATTTCTGACGTAACTCTGCTTGTACTTCATCTAATAAATTACGGTCAGCAGCTACTACACACGCCCCCGCTACCATTAATTCTTCGCAAATAGCTTTACCTATACCGCCTGTTCCACCTGTTACGAAAGCTACTTTACCTGATAAAGCCTTTGGTTTGGGCATTCTTTGCAATTTTGCTTCTTCTAATAACCAATATTCTATATTAAATGCTTCTTGTTCGTCTAAGCCTACGTATTCCGAAACTGCCTCTGCACCTTTCATTACATTAATGGCATTGGTATAAAACTCAGCCGCTACACGAGCCGTTTGTTTATCTTTGGCAAATGTAAACATACCTACTTGCGGATACAAAATCACGACAGGGTTAGCATCTCGAATGGCTGGGCTGTTACTGTGCTTACAACGCTCATAGTAAGCTGCATAATCGGCACGATAAGCCTCGAATTGTGCTTCGATTGACTCTTTTGTAATACCTGTAAGCACCATTGGGCGGATTTTTGTACGCAAAAAGTGGTCAGGACAACTCGTGCCTTTTTGAGCCAAACGCTCCAAATCATTTGAGTTTACGTATTCCAATACACGAGCATCATCCGTAAAATGACCAACCATTTGGCGGTAACTTGAAGCTAAACCACGCAAGGTTGGCATGATTTCGGCGGCAGCCAGTTTTCGTTCTTCAGCTGGTTTCGATGCTACTTTTGCTCCGCCAAACACAGGACGTTTTTTCCCATAGTTAGCTTCTAAATACTCAGAAGCCATTTCTATGACTTCGAGCGTATTCATGTAAGACTCATACGAAGTATCTCCCCAAGTAAACAAGCCATGTCCACCCAAAATAACCCCACGGAGGTTCGGATTTTCCTCGACAGTTTTTGATAATTGGAGTCCCAAATCGAAGCCTGGTTTCTGCCACGGCAACCATGCCATCGTATCACCCCAGATTTCCTTCATAATTGCTTCGCCATCTTTGCTGGCCGCAATCGCAATGAGTGCATCGGGGTGTAGGTGGTCAATGTGCTTAAAGGGAAGAAGTCCGTGAAGTGGCGTATCAATCGAAGGAGCAGCACATTTTGGGTCGAACAAACAGTGGTCGAAAAGAGCCACCATTTCATCTTCAAATGCCAAACCTCTGTATCTTTTCTTTAAAGCATGAAGTTTATCAACATAAAGGTTTGCACAACCCTTTTTGGTTAACGTTCCAATATCTCCGCCCGAACCTTTCACCCACATGACTTCGGCAGCATCTCCTGTTACAGGGTCTGTTTCAGTAATTTTACATGATGTATTTCCTCCCGCATAATTTGTCAGACGTAAATCAGCCCCGAGCAGATTTGAGCGATAAATAAATAAATCTACTTCATTTTGAGCTAATTCAGCGGCTTTTGTTTCGTTCCACAAATAGCTAACATGGTTGAATGTTAGTGTTTTTTCCATAATAGTCTTTATCAAGTTTACTTTTTACATCTAATAATAGTAGCACAAAACTGCGTGCATTTACGGCACGAATCTTCATGTACTCTCCTGTAAAAGATATGTTGACTTAAATAAGAGACTCCGAGAAATAAACGAACAAAAGTCTAACGAGAAGAAAAAATGAGAAATAAAACGGATTATCTAAAATCATTTGGGTTTCAGAACCCCCTAAAATAAAATAAAGTGCCAGATTTGACCAGCACTTTATTCCTCGTAACCCAAAAAGTAAAAATTAACCACGAGTAACTTTTAAGAAACTCGGATCGTAGTCTTCAATTTAATCGTAGAAGAAACGTTTTGTCCTGTTGTACGTAGGTATCGGCGATAGCTACGACGGAACTCAGCCGCTTTTCTGCGAGAAATAAATATCTTTTGATCATGAATCAATACTTCTCCACCTCTGCAATTAAAATATAAATCATCGACAAATTCGAGATTGATAATGTAAGAACGGTGAGGTCTTACGAAGTTAGAGATTTCAAGAAGCTCTTCTTCAAAAATTCTAAGCGTTTTCGAACTGATGATTTCTCTACCATCTTTTAATTTAAAGATAGTGTAGTTCTTTGCACTTTTCAGAT
Organism: Emticicia sp.; assembly: GCA_023254245.1. Lineage (GTDB taxonomy): Bacteria > Bacteroidota > Bacteroidia > Cytophagales > Spirosomataceae > Emticicia. The sequence goes on along the minus strand of JALQYE010000018.1, from coordinate 20,948 downwards.
ACAAAATATCACCAAGTTGAATCATGTTGCGTTTACCCGCAACTCTCATTGCCAGATTTGTTCCCGAGGCTTGGCTTGCCACATTTTGAACTACCGTAAAGCCTTCGAGGCTCATCGGAGTTGAGTAAAGCAGTTTATTCATACGATTATAAAGGAAAGCTAAAATGTGCTATTGAAATAATGAGAGCAATTTATGTTCCATAACTGAGCGGTACAACTACAAATCGGTAAGTGGCAGATAAAATTCGGTAAGTGGCGGATTTATTTTTAAACGGTAGTTTTTTTGAGAAGAAAAAAATAATTTAGTACATTTTGAATATTTTATTTAACTATTTTGCTAATATTCTATAAAATGATTGAACGGATACATCCTATTTCTTGGTTTTGGGGCATTAAAAATTGCTTAGCCATTCCAAGAATTCTTGTTTACGACGGCGAGAAACTGGGAGTTCGTTTCCTTGTTCGGTGAGAATAGTGCCGCCTTCTCCTTTTACATATTTTTTTATATAATCACGGTTAACCAAATACGAATGATGAATTCGGAAAAAATCGTAATTGGCCAGTATGTCTTCAAACTCTTTAATGTTTTTAGAAACCGTTAGTTTCTGACTATCGGTTAGGTGTATATAGGTATAATCGTCGTCGGCTTCGCAATAAACAATTGTATTAACTGGCACAAACTGAAAGCCATTCACTACCGAAATTGGGATTTTATTATTTTTATCTCTCGGATGGCGTAGATTATTTATCAAATGCTCAAGATTATTCTGCGTGTGTTTTCCTTCAATGCGTTTTTTGGCTTTTGATACTGCTTCTTTTACCTCTTCTATATTGATAGGCTTGAGCAAATAGTCTAAGGCACTAAATTTAATGGCCGTTACGGCATAGCGGTCGAACCCAGTTGTGAAGATTACTTCAAAATTTGGTTTAGGTATTCTCTCCAGTAGGTCAAAACCACTTCCGTGAGGCATTTCAACGTCAAGAAATACAATATCAGGATAAACTGTATGGATAAGTGTATATGCCTCCTGAATAGAATTAGCAGTTCCTACTATCTCTACTTCATTTGCACAAAATTGTTGAAGAATTATCTTCAGGGTTTCGACACTACGGTTTTCGTCATCAACTATGATAGCCTTATACATTACAAATCTTTATTTTAAGCAATCTGACTTTTATAACGCTTTTTTAAAACATTAACTAATAAAAATGTCTCCTCATATCATAATAGCTTTGTCTCTAAATTGATATAAGTTACTAATAATCAATTATTTAACATTTTAAATTGTTTTATTTGGTTTTGTTGAGTAAGAGTATAATAGCAAAAGTAAGGCGTATGATAAGGTTAAGTTTTGCAAAAGAATAAAATCATCGGGTATTAACCAAATTTTGGGAATTTTATTTCGATTAATGTCCCGACATCCATTAATGGGTCTTCTGAGGGTTCAATTCGGTCGGTGATTGAGAAACGTATATCCGAATCGGCTATCATATTAAACGTACGGAGACGTTCTTCGGTTATCTTCAAGCCTTGCGACTGATAGCCTTTCCGTGATTTAGCTTGAATTTGCTTGGCTCGCTCCCGCCCTACCCCATCATCTTCGATTCTGCAAACCAAGAATTTTCCCTGATTATAAAACTTAACGTATAAATTACCTTTTGTTTCTTTGTATCGAAGCCCATGATTGATAGCGTTTTCGATAAAAGGTTGTAAAATCATCGTTGGTATATCCACAAACTGATTGACTTCGGAAGCAATATCCAGGTGAAAGTCGAATTTATTATCGAATCTGAGTTTTTCCATTTCGACATATAAACTCAAAAGCTTTATTTCGTCAGAAAGTGTAATGTACTTGCTTCTGGAAGAATCTAAGAATAAACGAATAAGGTTGGCAAATTTCGATAAATAGTTATTTGCCGAAATACTATCACGAGTCAGAATAAAACTCTGCACGGCATTGAGTGCATTAAACACAAAATGGGGGTTCATTTGCAGTTGCAAAGTGCGAAGTTCGAGTTCGGTTACTTGTTTATAATGACGTTGTTCTTCATCAGCCCAAAATTTGAGGAAACGTTCTCGGCCGTAGAACAACCCAAAAAGTGTTACGAAACAAGCCCCCCAAAACCACCAAGAACGCCACCACGGATATTCAATCTTAAACTCAATAAAAATTGGCTTACTTTCTTGATGATTTGTGCTTACCATTCCAACGATTTCAAAACGATAAATTGCAGGACTTAGAGTATCGACTCTTATTTGATTTTTGTTTGCACTAATCCACGGGTAGGTTTTGGCACCTTCAAAGCTGTTTTCAATAATACGATATTTATAATTTACATCTGAAATTGCGGGTTCGGTCGTAAGAAATAATTCAATGGCGTTATCTTCATAGCCAATACCATACGAATTTTTAATTGGGTGAATTCGACCAGCTATTTCAACTTGTGCAACCTTAATAGTGAAAGGGAAAAAATGCTGCGTAGCAAATGTTTGCTGTCCGTAAATCTCATGATTTGCCCAAACGCATAATAAAGGAATTATGAAGCAAAATCGTGACATTTAAGGAAATTTATATAATGTACTATGATGGGTCTAAACGGTGGGTAAAAATACATCTTTAAACGTGAATGCAAAAGGAGTTGCACCAATTTTATTGACACTTTCCAATCTTTCTTTGGCATCTTGGGGCGTTGGTGTATAGTTTTCAGGAATCCACCAAAGGGCAAGCATTGCTTCGGTGGGTTTGGCAAACCATTTGTTACGCCCTCGCATTACACTTGCATGAGCAGTTTTAAACGCAAATTCTCTTAAATCTTCGATACTCTCCCAAACCGACATATTGATGATTATCATTTCATCATCAAACACTCGGAGAGCAGTGGCATTTTCATTGTCGCCCTTTAGTCGCCACACAAAACCCTTACTTTGCTCGGCGAGAGCATTTATTTCATCGAGTTGTGCCACGAAATCAGACAATAAGGGACTATCAATTGGCTCTAATAATTTCGAGATATTTACTTGAGCGAGGTGAAACTTTTGCATTTGATTTAAACAGAAAAAGACCTGTAAGCTTATTTCTTTCTTACAGGTCTTAGAATTACTTAATTATTAATTCAAACTTAATTCGACTTGAATCGACTTCACTTTTTCTTTTAAAGCTTCCAAAGTAGCATCGAATTCATCTTTTTTCTTCAATTTGGCTCTTACGCCTACGTAAAACTTGATTTTAGGCTCAGTTCCTGATGGGCGGCAAGTAAATTTAGTACCATCGGCTGTAAAGAATTGAAGTACATTCGATGACTCGATACCCATTTCGCCTGCTGGAATAGCTTTTTCTTCGCCCGTTTTCAAATCTTTTGTGATGAGCGACTTATAATCGTCCATACGGATAACCTTCGAGCCAGCCAATGATTTTGGTGGTTTTGCTCTAAAATCAAGCATCATTTGTTGGATTTCTTCCGCACCTGTCTTTCCTTTCTTAGTTAGAGAAATGAGCCCTTCGTAGTAGAAACCATTTTTTTGGTACATTTCGGCTAAGAAATCGAACAGCGAAAGTCCTTCATTTTTGGCAAAAGCAGTCAACTCGGCTATCATCGCACAGCTGGCAATGGCATCTTTGTCACGAACTTTATCGCCAATCAGATACCCGTAGCTTTCTTCACCACCACCAATAAAGGTTTGTTTACCTTCTAACTCTCTAATTACTTGAGCGATATATTTGAAACCTGTAAGGGTATTGTAGCAATTTACACCCGCTTTGGCTGCCATTTCGTCAATCAAATCGGTTGTTACGATTGTTTTGGCTACAAATTCATTTCCAGTTAATTTTTTAGCTTTTTTCCACGCCTTTAGCAAATAATAGATAATCAAACTGGCTGCCTGATTGCCGTTTAACAATTGCCACTCGCCTTTCGGGTCTTTTACGGCCATACCCACACGGTCGGCATCAGGGTCGGTTGCAATTACCAAATCTGCATTGATTTCTTTAGCTTTTTTCAAGGCCAAACTCATGGCTTCCTGCTCTTCGGGATTTGGATAAACCACCGTCGGAAAGTTCCCGTCTGGAGTAGCTTGTTCTTCTACGATATTAACATTCGTGAAGCCCAGCTGAGCCAAAGCCTTTGGCACCATTGTGATACCAGTTCCGTGAATAGACGAAAATACAATATTGAGGTCTGATTGTTTCTTAATCATTCTTGGGTTTACGCAGATGCTTTTCACGGCTTTCAAATAAGCCTTATCAAGCACTTCCCCAATCATTTTGACGCGTTTTTTTACACCTTTAAACTTAATGTCTTTTACATTCGTGATGGCGTTTACCTCTGACACAATGTTTTTATCGTGCGGAGCTACTACCTGCGAGCCATCAACCCAATACACTTTATAGCCGTTATACTCACGCGGATTGTGTGATGCCGTGATAACAATACCGCTCTGACAACCCAACTGACGCACCGTGAATGACAATTGTGGTGTAGGGCGAAGTTCTTTATAAAGATAAACCGTAATGCCATTGGCCGAAAGAATATCGGCGGCTACACGAGCAAACTCAGGTGAGAAATTACGGCTATCGTGAGCAATCGCTACTTTTATTTCTTGCCCAGCGAAGGTTTTATTTAAATAATTGGCCAGTCCTTGTGTGGCAGCACCAACCGTATATTTATTCATGCGATTAGACCCAACACCTATTTCGCCACGCATACCGCCCGTACCAAACTCCAAGTTTTTGTAGAAAGAATCGGTTAGTTGTGTTGCATTTCCATCGTCAATGAGTTGCTGAATACTGGCTTTTGTATCGGCATCGTATTTGCCTTTGAGCCAAGTTTTGATATTTTTTTCTGCCGTTGAATCTAATTTAAGTGCTTTTAGCATGACTAAATTTCTTAGGTTGAATTTTCGTTAAAAGATATTTGAACAAATTAAATGAAGTTTTTGATGTTTTTCAAGAATGTCTAATATTTTACTCATACTTTCTCAAAAATTTCCCCAAAATACAAGCATTACAGATTTTGGCATTGTATTTTTCAAACATTAATAGGGCTTCCATCGTATATAGAATATATTTACAAACAATTATTTTTAAGGAAAAAATACATATCCAAAAACTAATTACGTCATACTTAATCTTGGAGTGGTCGATAAATTATGATAATCTTTTTTTAAAATATTTTAATTTGTCAATTTTACGATGGAAATTTGTTCCCTAATTACAACTCAAACCAAAATATAAATAGTAATCAGATATGAAAATGTCATTTAAACCAGTATTAGTTCTATTTGTAGGATTGTCGCTAACATCTTGCGTGGCAAAAAAGAAACTTACAGCTTTACAGTCACAATACGATAAAGCTCAAGCAGACTTAGTTAAATGCGGAGACTCTGTACAAGACTACAAAGACAAACTTGAGCGTATGAGCAAATTGCAACAAGAAAGCGAAGCTCAGAAAAACGCAACCCTTGCAACTGTTCAACAACGTGACCAACAAATCAACGACTTGAAAGACCAAGTAGCCGATTTGAAAAAATTACGTGATAAACAAGTTGAACAAGTGGGTAACCTAACGGTATTATCGAAAGCAGCCAATGATAATATTGATAAAACGTTGTCGCAATTGGCTACAAAAGATAAGTACATCAACTTGCTTCAAGCAGCTCGTACAAAAGCTGACTCTATCAACTTAGCATTGGCGGTAAATTTGAAGAGTGTATTGAACCAAGGTCTTGACGACCAAGATGTAGAGGTAAAAGTTGACAAAACTGTGGTAATGGTTAATATTTCAGATAAGATGTTGTTTAGCACAGGAAGCTCGAAGATTTCGCCAAATGCTAATGCAGTGTTGAATAAAATTGCTCAAATCGTAAAATCAAGACCAGACTTGGAAGTAATGGTTGAAGGTTATACAGATAATGTAGCTATCAAAACCGATTGTATTGACGACAACTGGGATTTGAGCGTGAAACGTGCTACATCGGTTGTGCGTACTTTACAGCAAAACTTCGGTATAGACCCTAATAAATTGATTGCAGCAGGTAGAGGCGAGTTTAACGCTCTTACAACCAATGATACATCAGAAAATCGTGCAAAGAATCGTCGTACTCGTATCATCTTGATGCCAAAACTCGACCAGTTCTACGATTTATTGAATCCTGATAAGGTTAAGTAAGTGCTGAAGCACAATGAATAATGGATAATTGAAATTGAATAATGCTGATTATCAGCGAGTTAAACCAATTCATTTATACGTCATCATTTAACCTTTAAGTAAAACAAAAACGGTGAATATTTCAGAAATATTCACCGTTTTTGTTTTCAAGATGACACAAGCCTCTTACTTGCAATCATTCTCCATTAAATTAGTCTTCACGCATACGCTCACGAGAAACATCTCGCTCTTTGATGCTATCACGTTTATCATACAATTTTTTACCTTTCGCCAACGCAATATCGAGTTTTGCTAAGCCACCATCATTGATAAAAAGCCTTGTCGGAATTATCGTCAAACCTTTGTCGGTCAATTTATTAACCAGTTTTTTTAATTCTTTTTTCTGCAACAACAATTTTCTATCACGAAGTGGCTCGTGGTTGTAATGCGTGCCTTGCTCGTATTTCGAGATATTCAGGTTTTTAACATACAACTCGTTATTGATAAAAAAACAATAGGCGTCAACCATGCTGAATTTATTCAATCGAATTGATTTTATTTCGGTGCCTGTCAAGACCATTCCCGCCGAATATCTTTCCAGAAAGAAAAACTCAAAACTTGCTTTCTTATTCGTTACATCTATTTTTTTTGCTGCTTTTTCTGCCATATTTTTTGCTTTTAGCTGTTGGTGGTTAGCCATTAGCTTTTGGGAATTCACAAAATAGTGAAAATCAAATTATAAAATTCTTCCTATAAAAAGCTCATAGCGAACTGCTAAAAGCTATTTTCTATACAAAGTTACGAATAAAAAAAATCCCTACCTCAAAAATAGTGGCAGGGATTCCGACTTACGTGCTTTCCTAATAATCCATGTATAAGCTCTATAATTGGATTCAACTTCAATGGAGAATTTTCTCAAAAATTCTCGGACGGGATTTCCCATTTTTGGCAACTTCCCAAAGCAAAGTTAAATATTTTTAGAATAAAAAAAATATTGTTTTATTTTTCTTATCTAAAGGAGGCATTCGAGATGCCTCCTTTTAACTTTCCTTTATCAGAAAACTTTGTTTTAACTGCTTTGTTAAACAACAAATATTTTCTGGATTTCGATTTAAAAAAATCAGATTTTTTTTGGGTTATGAGTCTTTGTTACCGTTCAATAGCTTTTTGCGGTAACACTTTTTCTATGAACTAAAAACGTGCCAAACTTTTGCTAAAAACTGATTAAACGGCACATATACACCATAAATCACTTATAGTCAACAAATTAAAAAATAAAAAAGTTTTAAATGCTTATATCCCTCAATATTTTTTTCTGTGCAAGCACAAAATCAGAGGTACTTATTTGTAAGAAATTTGGATTTCTTAATATTTTTTTTTATATTTAAGGAAATGGTAATCAGACAAAAGAAACTTTTGACTGCCAGATATAGTTATTTTAAAGTAATAAATTTTTAGTAAATTGTTTAAAGCACCCGTTTTTTCTACAGCAAAGCAGCAAGAAACTGCAATTTTGGTTGGTCTCATCACGCAA
>JALQYE010000018.1:0-13171 GCA_023254245.1 Emticicia sp. | reverse complement strand
GAACGTGCTGATTCTAAGACCTTTGTGGGAAAAGGTAAATTAGAAGAAATAAAAGTTTGGTTGATTGAAAACCCTGTCGATAGCATTATTTTTGATGATGACCTCACGGCTCCACAAGTGCGAAATCTTGAAACAATGTTTCCAGAAATCAAGATTCTTGACCGCAGTTTGTTGATTCTGAATATATTTTCGCAACGAGCCCAAACCGACCAAGCCAAACGTCAGGTTGAGTTGGCACAGTACCAATATATGTTGCCTCGCCTTACCCGTATGTGGTCGCACCTTAGCCGCCAAAAAGGGGGAATTGGTATGCGTGGCCCTGGTGAAAAAGAGTTGGAAACCGATAAACGTATCGTAAAAGACCGTATTGCATTTCTAAAAGATAAACTCGAAAAGATTGATAAACAGAGCTTTACACGCCGCAAAGAGCGTAGCCAACTTGTGCGTGTAGCATTGGTGGGTTATACAAACGTCGGGAAATCGACGTTGATGCGTCGTTTGGCAAAAACCGATGTCTTTGCCGAGAATAAACTCTTCGCCACCATCGACTCGACCGTTAGAAAGGTAGTTTTAGGAAATATTCCGTTTTTGCTGACTGATACCGTTGGCTTTATCCGAAAACTTCCTACACAATTAATTGAGTCGTTTAAATCAACGTTGGACGAAATCCGTGAAGCCGATATTTTGGTTCACGTGGTTGACATTTCGCACCCATCGTTTGAAGAACAAATCGAGGTGGTAAACGTGACTTTATCTGAAATCGGAGCCTCAGAAAAATCAATAGTGTTGGTTTTCAATAAACTCGACCTCTTCAAACCCGAATCTGAAGAGAATCTCGACGAACATCTCGAAACAATTGATGAAGGCGTTTTAGAACGTAATCTTGAAAAACTAAAGAATAGTTACCTCAAGAAAAACACCGAAAATGTTGTGTTTATTTCCGCCGAACACAAAGAAAACTTAGGCGAATTACGCAAGGTTCTGATGAATAAGATTCAAGAAAAACATTTCTTGATTTATCCGAATTGGGACCCAACCCAAAATCCAATGTATGATTGGCAGGGGGTTGAGCAAGAATGATAAAAATAAATAATGGCAAAAAACAAACAAAAATCATATTATGACCAACTAAAAGCTGAGATTTTGGCTTTTTTGTCGGTGAATATTGAGCGTCCATACACTTTACAAGACCTATTTACGCACTACGATGTAAAAAATAAGCAAGAGAAAGCCTTGTATGGAATGCTCGTAGAAGACCTACTCGAAGAAGGAAAAATTTATCAAATCGATAAAGGAAAATATACCGTTGATATCAACGCCAATGCTGTCGTTGGTCGCCTTGACCATGTAAACGCACGCTTTGGCTTTATCAGATACGATGATACCAAACCCGATATTTGGGTAGATGCCGATGACCTAAAAGGTGCAATCGACGGCGATTTAGTAAAGGCCACCATCTACGGAGAATTCTATAAAAAAGGGAATAACCCCGAAGGTGCAGTTATCGAGATTATTGAGCGTGGCCGTAAAGAAATAGTGGGTAAAATTCAAGTTTTTGGAAACTATGCCCTCGTTCGCCCCGACCACAAGAACCTGCACGATGATATTTTTATTCCGAAAGATAAAATCAATGGTGCAACGAAAGACGATTTGGTTATCGTAAAAATCGTTGAATACCCAACCAATGTTCAGCAAGGAGTTGGCGAAGTAACCGAAATCTTAGGAAAATCGGGCGATAATAATGCCGAAATGCACGCAATTTTGGCAGAATTTGGTTTACCAATCAGATTCGATAAAGCCATTGAGGAAGAAGCTGCGGCCATTTCGGAAGTTATTACGGAAGAAGAAATCAAGAAAAGAAGAGATTTTAGAAATATTCTAACTTTCACGATTGACCCGCACGATGCCAAAGATTTTGATGATGCTCTGAGTTTCAGAATCCTCGAAAATCAGAATTACGAAATTGGCGTTCACATTGCCGACGTAACGCATTACGTGCAAGAAGGCACAAGACTCGAAGAAGAAGCTCTCAACCGTGCTACTTCGGTTTATTTGGTTGACCGCACGATTCCGATGTTGCCCGAAAAACTCTCAAATAATCTGTGTTCGCTTCGCCCGCACGAAGATAAGCTGACGTTTTCGGCAGTTTTTGAAATGACTCACGACGGACGAGTAGTAAACGAATGGTTTGGGCGAACAGTTATTCATTCTGACCATAGATTTAGCTATGAAGATGCCCAAGAAGTACTCGAAAACGAAGAAGGTGATGTACTCAACCCTGTAACAGAACCCGATGAAATTCTTGAAAAATATCGTTTTCCGCTGCATACGCTCAATCATTTAGCTAAAATTCTTAAAAAAGAGCGTTTCAGAAACGGAGCGATTAATTTTGAAACCAACGAAGTAAAATTCAAACTCGATGAAACGGGCAAACCGCTCGGAGTGGTGCTGAAAATCAGAAAAGATGCCCACAAGCTCATTGAAGAATTCATGCTTTTGGCTAATAAAAAAGTGGCAGAATTTGTTTTCAACCTTAAAAACGAAGCAAATTCAGAAGCTAATACGATGGTGTATCGTGTGCACGAACCACCAAATCCTGAGAAACTTCAAAACTTTGCCAATTTTGCGGGTCGATTTGGTTTTTCAATCAAAACTGATTCGGATAAAACCTTGTCGATTTCGATGAACAAAATGATGGCTGAAGTGGAAGGCACACCCGTACAGAATGTATTGGAACAACTGGCAGTTCGCACGATGTCGAAGGCACGTTATACAACCGAACCTTTGGGGCATTTTGGCCTTGCATTTGAGCATTATAGCCATTTTACGTCGCCGATTCGTCGTTATCCCGATATGATGGCTCATCGACTCTTGCAGCATTATCTCACGGCTTCACCAAAAGATAGAAATAAGGTTTCGCACGATGAATACGAGAAAAAATCGAAACATTCGTCTGACCGAGAAAAACTGGCTGCCGAAGCCGAAAGAGCTTCGATTAAGTATAAGCAAGTGGAGTTTATGAGTCTGCAAGAACGCCGTACGATTTTCACAGGTGTTGTAACGGGCGTAACTGATTTCGGAATTTTCGTGGAAATCACCTCTACAAACTGCGAAGGAATGGTTCGTTTAGCTGATTTGAAAGATGATTTCTATGAATGGGACAGAAATAATTATCGAGTTGTAGGAAAACGCACAGGCCGTGTAATTAACTTTGGCGATACCGTGAAAGTAACTGTAAAAGGTACCGACTTAGAGCGTAGAAGTATGGATTTGGAATTGGTAGGTCTGGAAGGCAAAGCAATGCCAGCCAGCAGCACGAAACGTAGTAACCGAGATACAGGTAATAGCCGAGGTGGTCGCAGAGAAAAACCAAGTAGAACGGCTCCTAAAAACAGCCGAACAAGCAGTAAAGACAAAGGTAAACGTAAGAGAAAGTAACTGAAAATTAGTTAATTGGTTTTCAGAAACAATTCTTTTTTATAAAGGTTTATTAAACAGGTAAGTAGCTGAATGACTATTTACCTGTTTTTTGTTTACTTCATTTTAAATTTACATTCTGATACATTTTGCAAGAACGTCCAAATTGGACGTTCCTACGTGTAAAATTTGACTAATAAAATTAATAGAAAATGAATATTCTAATTACAGGTGGCACGGGAATGATTGGGCATCGGCTCACCGAATTGCTTTTGGCAAAAGGCCATAAGGTTTCGTATTTGAGCAGAAAAAAAGAGAAAATGCCCAAAGTAGAAGTTTTTCAGTGGGATATTCAGAAAGGGTATATTGAAGAAGGTGCTTTAGAAGCAGCCGATTATGTAGTGCATTTGGCAGGAGCAGGTATAGCTGATAAACGCTGGACTGATGAACGAAAAAAAGAAATTATTGATTCCAGAATCCAGCCTATTGAATTGATTAATAGTTATTTACAAAAAAACAACATTCAACTCAAAGGCTTTATTTCGGCATCGGCCATCGGTATTTATGGAGGTGACACGGGCGATGTTAGATTAGATGAGAACAGTGAATTAGGAAATGACTTTTTAGCCGAATGCACCAAACTTTGGGAGATTCATGCAAAAAAAATGACGAACACTGCCCGAATCGTAAGTGTCAGAATTGGCATTGTTTTGAGCGAAAAAGGTGGAGCTTTACCCAAGCTCGTTCAACCCATTCGTTTGGGTTTTGGAGCGGCTTTAGGTAGTGGGAAACAATTTATGTCGTGGATTCACGTAGATGACCTTTGCGAAATCTTCGTAAAAGCCCTCGAAGACGACACAATGCAAGGGCCGTATAATGCTGTTGCTCCAAATCCTGTTACGAATCAAGAAATGACAAGCGTTGCGGCTCAGGTACTGAAAAAGCCACTCTGGCTACCGAATGTTCCGAGTTTTGCTTTAAAATTAGTATTCGGAGAAATGGGAATTGTCGTAACTGGTGGTAACTTTGTGCTGAACAAAAGGCTTTCACAAGAAACCGATTTTCAGTATAAATTTACAAACATCAAAGAGGCTCTGAGAGATTTACTGGGAAAATAGTCCACTGTCAACAGTCGGCAGCCAACTTTTTAAACCAACTCACTCAGAACTCATAATTCAGCACTCAAAAAAATGGCTTCCATATTTTCAAGAATCATTGCAGGCGAAATTCCATGCCATAAAATTGCCGAAAACGACCAATATTTTGCGTTTTTAGATGTATTTCCGTGTGCTGTTGGCCATGTATTGGTAGTACCCAAACAAGAAATTGACTATTTATTCGACCTCAGCGATGAACTTTATGCGGGTTTGATGTCTTTTGCCAAACAAATCGAGCCAGCCATACGTAAGGCAGTTCCTTGCAAGCGTGTGGGGGTTGCAGTGATTGGCTTAGAGGTGCCTCACGCACACGTACATCTGATTCCGATGAACAGCATGAGCGATATGAATTTTCATAATAAACTAAAACTTTCACCAGAAGAACTCGCCGAAACTGCTGCCAAAATCAGAAGTTTTCTGAACTAATATCATGGAGATTATTTATGCCACCATTATAGCGATAATTCCTCTGTTTTTATCGCTACGAACTATCTTTTTGCTTCGTAAAAATCCAAAAATTTCTGATTTCATGAAAAGCATCATTATTGCTGTTTTGTGCGGAATTATTTTGGTATCTATCAGCGTCAGTGTGCATCATTTTATGAATCTTGCCGATGCAAAATCTAACATGAGCGTGGGCGTTCTGACGAGCGTTCAAATCATTATGTCAGGCGTAGTATTCTTGGTTTCGAGGGTTTTGAGTAAGGTTTGATTTTTCGTTTTCTTTGTTGCCTCATTGCCTTCGACTCCGCTCAGGCAACGGGGTAACAAAGAAGAAAAACTACTTCAACTTCCCTTTCAAAATCTCAAATCCTTTTCTCAAAGAAGCACTATTGTATAAAATCTCGTAGGCAAAGTTGGTTATTGGCATTTCTACGGCGTATTGCTGCATCATTTCGTAGATACACTTTACGGCATAATAACCTTCGGCAATCATATTCATTTCGAGTTGGGCGGCTTGTACGCTGTATCCTCGACCAATCATATTACCAAAAGTACGATTTCGACTAAATTGTGAATAAGCCGTTACGAGCAAATCGCCTAAGTAAGCGGAAGCACTCAAATCTCGCTCCATTGGTGCAATGACATCAACCACTCGTTTGATTTCCTGCATAGCATTTGAAACCATCACAGCCTGAAAATTATCACCACCACCCAATCCATGGGTGATTCCACAAGCCAAAGCCACGATATTTTTCATAACGGCTGCATATTCTACCCCATAAATATCTGCCAAAACCGAAGTTTTTACAAATCTACAACGCATTAATTCGGCAAACTCGGTGGCCAGTCCAATATTGGGCGAAGCGATGGTGAGGTATGATTGTTTTTCGAGAGCTACTTCTTCGGCATGGCACGGGCCAGCGATAATTCCCATGTTTTGATGCGAAACTCCGTAGTTATCGGCCAAATAATCGGTAATTAGCTGATTACTTTCGGGAATCATTCCTTTGATAGCCGAAATGATTTTCTTATCAGTCAAGCTGCTGGCAGTTGCCGATTTGAGGGCATCGCTTACGAATGCCGCAGGAACGGCCAAAATCACCCATTCCGTACCACGAAGAGCTTCTTTAAGATTGGTGTAAGGTTTTACTTTAGAAGGATGCACCTCTACACTACTCAAATATTTGGGGTTATGATGGTGCTTTTTTATATGCTCTACATCACTCACACTTCGCATCCACCACTTTATTTGTACATTTCCTTGACTCAATATCTTTATGATTGCCGTAGCCCAGCTTCCTCCACCGATTACTGTAATTTTCATTCTATTCCAACGATTATGAACAAGTTCGAAAACTTATTCTGCATTTTTCCATGCTAAATAAATTAAAAGACTTGAATAAAAAAAATAAGGACATCTTCGCTTTGAGCGAAGACGTCCTTAGATACATCATAATAAATAGTTTAAAGTGAACGTACTATTTATTCTTTTTTCTTGTCTTTGTCGTCTTTCTTAGCTTCTTTTTTCATTACAACCTCACCGTCTTTTAATTTTTTAGAAACGGCAATAAACGGCCCTGATATAATTTCTTCTCCTTCTTTCAAGCCACTAATTACTTCGATTGTACCTGCAGCAGTATCCGTAATACCTGTTTTCACTTCACGCATCTTCGCTTTATCTTTATCATGGATAAACACTACTTCTTTTGGTTTATCCTTCTTCGTTGGTTTTGGCTCTTGCGTGGTTTCGGCTGGTGCATCATTATCTTTCTTCGTATCGGTGCTGGCGGAATCGTCTGCTCCACGAGTAGTTACGGCGGCAATTGGCACACTCAATACACCCAATTTCTTTTCTGTTACGATGTCAACGGTGGCTGTCATACCTGGTTTAAATGGATACACTTTGCGAGCCTTACGGTCAACTAAGTCACGATAAGATTCTGGTAAAATTCTGATTCTTACTTCAAACTCTGTTACGGCATCGGTTGATGCTGCTGCCAACGCACTTGTTCCCGAACCGTTTGCCGTATTAGCAATTTCGGTTACGATTCCTTTGAATTTCTTACCAGTCATGGCATACGAATCTACATCAATAATAGCAGTATCACCCAAACTTACACGCACAATATCGTTTTCGTTTACATTGATTCTAACCTCCATATTATTCAAATTCGCAATACGAAGAATCTCCGTACCCGCCATTTGTGAAGTTCCAACAACCCTCTCTCCTAATTCCACCGCTAATTTCGATACGATACCACTCATCGGTGCATAAATGCTTGTCTTACGTAGGTTTTCAGAAGCATCTTTCAAACCTGCCTCGGCACTTTTTACGTTAAACTTCGATGCCTCTACGCTTGCTTTAGCTGCTTCCAAATCTTGGCGAGCTACTTTCAAATTCGTTTCCGCAATTTCTAAATCGGCTGCCGAAACAACTTTTTCATCAAATAATCTTTTCTGACGATTATATTCTGCTTGAGTTCTTACCAAACGAGCTTCTGCTTGAGCAATCGTTGATTTTGCCTGCTCGGCACTTGCTTTGGTCTGATTTACTACAGCTTCTGCACGTTGAGCAATCGAAATATAGTTTTCTGGTTGAATTTTCAATAAAAGCTGACCTTTTTTTACAGAATCACCCTCTTTTACGTATAAGGCAATGATTTCACCAGGAACATCGGGCGTGATTTTCACTTCCACTTCGGGTTGTATTTTACCCGATGCTGAAACAGTTTCGGTAATATCTGATTTCCCAACTTTTACAAATTCTACTTCGGTTGGTTTTTCTTTACCAATCCAACCTTGTTTTTTGGCAACTAATAAAAATATAACGAGTAGGGCAACAACGCCACCCAAAATCCACCAGAGTCTATTTGATTTTTTCATTGAGAAATTTTATTTAGTCCATAGTCGATGGACGATAGTAATAGTATTTGGTTATTTATTATTGGGGAATTGCTTATTGGAAAATTGGTTAACTAATAACCAGTAGCACCAATAACAAGTAACAAATTCCCTAATCACCACTCTTAAAACGAAAGCGGTTTATTTTGATAATAGTCTAAAATCTTGATACGGAAAATATAATCGTATTTGGCTTGAATCTGATTAATTCTGGCACGGTCGAGGTTAGTTTTTGAGATACTGTAATCTAAGGCGTTCAACGACCCAACATTAAATCTTGACTCTGCCGCACGGAAAGATTCTTCTAAAGCTCTTACCTGATTACCCAACGCCGAATATCTTTTGGCCGAGTTCGTAAGATTTACATAAGCTTGGTCAATGTCTTGGCGTAAGCGTAAACGCACGTTTTCGGCTTGTATCTCGCTTTGTTTTTGGTTTATTTGGGCAGTTGTCAGGCGAAACTTCGTGCTGTATCCATTAAAAATCGGAATTCTTACGCTTAACCCAACTGAGGCATTACCATTGCCACCTAACTGACGGAAATAATTGATTTTCTCCGTTGTGGAAGTTGAGGTTGGTAAAAATGCAATCACAGGGTAGCGGGTCCCAGCTACGTTTACATAGCCTGCTTCAGTTTCAACAATTCTCTGACTAACACTTACTTTTTCGGCCGCAGTCGAATACGATGAATTAAAGCCCGCACTTGCCGTTATGATAGGCATCTTCAAACCCTTAGCAATATCGACCGATTTTTGTGAAGCTTTTACACGCATATCAGCCGCTTGCACATCGGCCAAGAAACCCTGAGCAATTTCATAGACCTGTGCCGAAGAATTAGGATATGGTTGAATATTCGGATTCGGGACTTCGACTCTTACTACTTCAATATCACGGTCGGCACCTGCATTCATAAGCTGTTTTAAAGTCAATTTGGCTGAAATGATAGCATTTTCGGCATTTACAACGCTTACTTCGTCATTGGCCAATTGGGCTTTTATATCGTAAAGATTAGTTTCGGGTAATGAACCCGCATTAACCAATTTTTGTGTGCGTTCGAGTTGCGTTTGCGTTACTTCCATTTGGCGTTGAGCAACTGCCAGCAAATCTTGTTGCGAAAGTACATTCAAATAACCCACCACAATATTGAGCGTGATTTGGTTTTTCATGGCTTGCAAATCAAGGCGAGAGGCCTCTAAATTCAGTTGATTTAGAGCAATGCCATTGCGGGTTTGATAACCATCAAAAAGAGTTACGCCACTATTCAAACCAAAACCATTTGAACCCACCGTATTCGTGATAATACCATTGGTATAAGGGTTGATATTTCGACCCGAGAAGAGGTTAAGGTTTGTTCCGCCGTTGAGGGTTGGATATTTTGCCCATTTTGATTGTTCGAGCGTGTTGAGGCCCTGCTCTACTTGCAAATTATTTTGCTTAATTGAAAGATTGTTTTTCAAGGCAAAATCAATGGCTTCTTGCAAGGTTACTCTTTCTCCTGTTGAGGTAGTACGTTCTCCACTCCCCGACACAGCTGCCGACTGTGCGAAGGTAACCGTATTAGCAAGAAGAAAAGTTGAAAGTAAAAGTTTAGCTAATTTCATACGAATGTTAGATGCTGAGGTCAAGGCTTTTCAAACTATTGAGATACAATAGTGGCTTTGACACAACAATCTTACGAAAGATTCGTATATGCAGGGTATAAGAAATGGATAAACGGTTTTATTGAAGTGTAGAGTTGCAAATATGAATGAAGGCTTCGTGAAAGAGACACCCAGTCCGAAGCCTTCATTCATATTACTTCGATAATTCTTTCGCTCTATTTTCGGCCGCCAAAATACCTTTCGAGATTCCTTCGGGAATATGATTTTCTTCAAAAGTACGTAAAGCGGCTTCAGTTGTTCCACCTTTTGAGGCAACGGCTTTTATCAAATCATCAAGGCTTTGCTCGGCATTATTGATGAGGTGATACGAACCCAACATTGTTTGTTTTACGAGTAGACTGGCCATTCCTTCGTCGAATCCCATTTTCTTTCCTGCTTCAATCATGTGTTTCACGATGTAGTAAAAATACGCAGGTCCACTGCCACTTAATGCCGTTACGGCGTCAATCATGCCTTCGTCTTCCAAATATACCGAACGCCCCGTTGCATTGATTAGGTTCTCAACTTTGCGGAGTTTGGGAGCATCCACTTCAGGCGAAGCCGTGAAGCCAGTAATACCCATACCCAACATGGCGGGTGTATTTGGCATGGCACGCACCACGAGCTTGTGGTCGAGAACGGTTTGGATTTTCGACATCGGCACACCCGCCATAATTGAAAGCACTACTTGTTGTGGCTGAATAACGGCACGGAGTTCGTCTTGCACTGAAGCAAAATCTTGTGGTTTTACCGAAAGAATAATTAATTCATAATCAGCAATTTGCGAATTAATTACACTCACAACCATGCCTTCTTTGGCAGCACGAAGTGCTTCGCTTCGCTCTTGACTTTTTTCGATGAGGAGTAGATTTTCCTTTTTTACTAAATCATATTGCAAAAATGAGCGAGCAAACGCCATACCCATATTTCCGCAACCTACAATGGCAATTTTCATGTTCTATTTTCTTTGGAGGAAGTTTTATTTAAAATACAAAAATAGGCTTTCAAAACCATTATTCACTACAAAATAATTCTTATTTATCTGACTGATAAATAGTTAGTTCATCACCCAATAGATTTTGTCGAGCGATTATCGTAATTTTTTTAGGCAAAACTGGTGCCAAAATACCCTTCTTTAGTTGTTTTTGGCTTCTAAAAACCCTGATTTCATCAAAGACTTCGGCATCAATAAAGCTCTGCAAAAGTTGTGTTCCACCTTCGACAATGATAGATTGTAATCCAGCCCCCCCCGCCCCCGATGGGGGAGCTATCGACATTAGTTTTGCGATGATTGAATGTACATCTGGTAAATTTAAAGTTATTCTATCAACTAAAGCTCCCCCATCGGGGGCGGGGACGACCGACGCTTCGGGGGCTTTTCTACTTCCAACCACAATCCTAACTGGATTTCTGCCAGTCCATTCTCTCACGTTTAATCTCGGATTATCATGTAAAGCCGTATTTGTTCCGACCATGATGGCATCTTCTTCGCTCCGCCATTTGTGCGAAAGCTTGTGCGAAAGTACATTACTAATCTTGATTTGCTCGAAATTTTCGCCCGCAATGAAACCATCCTCCGTTTCTGCCCATTTCAAGATAATATATGGTCGATTTTTCTCTACAACCGTAAAAAACCGAGCATTGAGTTGCCTACCTTTTTCTTCCAGAACTCCTGTAACTACCTCAATACCAGCATCAAGCAATTTTCGAATGCCTTTTCCTGCTACCAACGGAAATGGGTCATGGTTACAAATCACTACTTTTTTTAGTTGGTGTTTTACCAACAAATCAGCACACGGAGGGGTTTTCCCGAAATGCGAACACGGTTCGAGCGTCACGTAGGCAGTCGCTTCGGCAAGCAATGCTTTATCTTTTACCGAGTTAACGGCATTTACTTCGGCGTGCCAATCGCCGTATTTTTTGTGCCAGCCTTCGCCAATAATCAAATCATTATGCACAATCACACAACCCACCATCGGGTTTGGGCTTACGTTCCCTCGACCGATTTCAGCCAGTTGTAAGGCACGGAGCATGTATTTTTCGTCAGAATTCAATCTTGAATTAGTGAATGAGTGAATGAATGAATATTTTTGTGAAACGAACAAGATGTTCGTTCCACAAACGCAAATTTATGCAATCGAGTAAACAATTATACGATAATTTACTGCAACAAATTACGGCCTACGAAGCCCAAGAAGCAAAAGAAATTGTTTTTTGGTTAATGGAATTTTATTTAGGTCTAAGAAAAATTGATATTCTGAGCGATAAAGAGATAGTTGAAATTACCCCTCACCCCCGCCTCTCCCAAGGGAGAGGAGCCATTAATTGGGCAACTATTATCGAAAGATTAAACACCCACGAACCAATCCAATATATTTTGGGCGAAACCGAATTTTATGGACGAAGATTTTTGGTCAATGATTCGGTACTCATCCCAAGACCCGAAACCGAGGAACTGGTAAAATACATCGTTGATAAAAGTAAAGTCCTCCCTATCGGGGAGGGTTGGGAGGGGTTTCTTCTCGACATCGGCACAGGAAGTGGCTGTATTGCTATTTCATTGGCAAAAGAATTACCGAATTTTAAAGTTACGGCCTACGATATTTCAGAAAAAGCCCTCGAAACAGCAAAAAGGAATGCTGAACTGAATAAAGCCGATGTAACTTTTGAAAAAGTAGATATTCTCAGCTCTCAATTCTCCATTATCAACGGGCGGCGTTCCGCTTATCAATTATCAACTATTCAACATCAAACATCGAACATCAAACATCAAACATTCGACATCATCATCAGCAATCCTCCATACGTAACGAAGCAGGAAATTGACCGAATGCAAAAAAATGTTTTGGATTTTGAACCACATTTGGCACTCTTTGTCGAAGATTCTGAGCCATTAATTTTCTATGAAGCAATCGCCAATTTTGCATTCAATAACCTTACTGATAATGGTTTAGTGGCAGTCGAAATCAATGAAACTTTGGGAGAAGAAACAGCCGATGTTTTTAGGAAAAAAGGGTTTTCGGAAGTTGAAATCATTAAAGATATTCATCAAAAAAATAGGTTCGTAAGTGCCGTACTTCATAAAAAAGATAGCGAATGATGGCGGCTTTTTGATGCTTTTTGCTAACTTCACGTTTTAAAGACTCCACAATTTTGAAAATTGTGATACAAGATATATGGAAACCTCAAGAATTTTACATAAAAAAATAAGAGACGTTTTTGCTGAAACTGGAAAAGTGGTCATTGGTCAAGAAAAATTGATTAATCGCTTATTGATTGGACTATTTACGGGTGGACACATACTGCTCGAAGGTGTTCCAGGGCTGGCTAAAACCAAGACTATCAATACTTTAGCTAAAGTTTTAGATTTAGGGTTCAATCGTATTCAGTTTACTCCCGATTTGCTCCCCGCCGACCTCGTTGGTACGATGATTTACAACCAAAAATCAGGCGATTTTGAGGTAAAAAAAGGGCCAATTTTTGCCAATTTGATTTTGGCCGATGAAGTAAATAGAGCTCCTGCCAAAGTACAATCGGCACTTCTGGAGTCAATGGCCGAAAAACAAGTAACTATCGGCGACGAGTCTCATAAACTCGACCGTCCGTTTATGG
>JALQYE010000189.1 GCA_023254245.1 Emticicia sp. | reverse complement strand
CCCAACTACTCGTAGTTTCGGTGTGAAATTGGGCATAACATTCTAAGGTTTTCAAATGATTAAAGACATGAAAAAAATCAATCAATATATCGTTGCTATCTTGTGCGTAAGCAGCTTGAGCTGTACACAAGATTTCGAGAAATTAAATATTAATCCAACCGCCCCAGTCGATGTGCAACCTGAGCTTTTGCTCCGCAAAGAGTTGTTCGATTTTGCTGACCAAATGTCATACGAAGGCTTTGTGGCGGGTAATTTATTAGGGCAACAATTCACGGCCATCGACTTTAATTTATTCGACCGTCACAGCTTAACCGAGCCTCAGTACGGCGGAAATCCGTGGCCGTTTTTGTACGAAAACCTACGTGATAATGAGATTTTACTCGCAAAATCACGAGCAAATGCTGCTTTTGCTGTGTATGAAGGCCCTGCTTTGGTTTACAAGGCGTATTTGACAGGAGTGTTGACCGACCTTTATGGCGATGTACCTTACTCAGAAGCCTTGAAAGGAAAAGAAGGAAATGTAACGCCAAAATACGATGCTCAAAGAGATATTTATTTGGGAAAAGAGGGCATTATTGACAACCTAAATTTGGCAATTACAGCTATTACGAATTATAAAGGAGCAACAAAACTGCAAGGAGATATTATCTTCAATGGAGATTTGACGAAATGGAGAAGATTTGCTAATTCATTGAAATTTAAGTATTTGATGCGTGCATCAGCCAAAGAAAATGTGGCAGAGCAGTTGAAACAAATTTTTGCAGGTGGAGACTACATCAAAGATGCTACTCAAAATGCAGTGTATGCCTTTACGGCTTCGCAACCTAATAATTTTAGAATGGCAACGGCTCGTATCGGCGACTTCAATTTATTCATCATGTCGGAAACAATGGACGAAATTCTGACCAAACTCGACGACCCACGCAAACAAGTATTATTCCGCCCAACTGCCAATAATGCCAATGTGTATAAAGGCCTGTTGAATGGCCCAGATGCTTCAAAACTTTCTATTTCGGTCGGAAATTACTCGTTTTCGGGAAAAATTTTCAGAGAAGATGCAGGGCGTTTAAAAGCCAATTTTTTGACAAGTTTTGAAATGAATTTCTTGCTGGCCGAAGCGGCCGAAAAAGGTTTTATCAGTGCCGATGCCAAGACTTTCTACGAAACGGGCGTAAAACAAGCCTTTGATTATTGGTATTCGATTTTACCAGAAAATTACTTAAAAACTGGTCCAGCGGCTTATAAAGTAGCAAACGCCAACCCGATTGAGCAGATAATTACGCAAAAATGGATAGCTAATGTTATCAATGGATACGAAGGCTGGAATGAATATCGCCGCACGGGTTTCCCGAAACTTAAAACAATTTCGGCAAGTTTGAATCAAAATCTGATTCCCGTTCGTATGCCTTACCCAACCACCGAAGATGCCCTAAACAATGCAAATTTCAAGGCAGCAGCCGAAAAAACCAATAAAAATAGCATTAATTCACCAGTTTGGTGGGATAATTAGTAGTCCACAGTGAGTTGATTGTCTTACAGTCAATTAAAAGTTGTCGATTAGATTCATGTTAATGCTTGTGAGTTAAAAATCCCGAAGGGATGATAATATTATAGCAAAGAAAGTATTTGTAAATATTTCAATCCCGAAGGGATGAAATAAGTTTATAATGTCGTTTCGGTAGTCTATAATCCTTTCACTCCTTCGAGGTTGAGTTTTCAAAACACACCGTTAAAAATAAACAATATGAGTACACTTACGTGGCAATGGATAATCTTGATAGCAGTCAACGTTGTGCTATTTTGGGTATCTCCGTGGTCGAATAAAGTTAATGATTTTTTTAGAGGAAGCCACAACGACCAACCGCCCAGTGCTTTTTTGCTCACGAGTAGTTTGGTTATCTGTTGGTTATTTGCCAAATCTATTACCAATGCCGCTGATT
The DNA here is from genome assembly GCA_023254245.1 of Emticicia sp. GTDB lineage: Bacteria > Bacteroidota > Bacteroidia > Cytophagales > Spirosomataceae > Emticicia. The sequence goes on along the minus strand of JALQYE010000189.1, from coordinate 6,654 downwards.
TGGGCTATCAATTTGGGATTGTGGGTGGTGTAGCCTACGCTGGTTATTATTTGTCGTTTTTGGTGGCGGGCGTTATCATTTACCGAATGCGAACCAAAGGTCAATACAAAAGCATTCATCATTTTTTACAGACCAAATACGGCAAAGGAGCAATTATCCTATTTACGATTCTGATAGGCTTCCGATTACTCAACGAAATTTGGTCGAATACCATGATTGTCGGAAGCTATTTTGGCGAAAAAGGCAGTATGCCTTATTTTGCTTCGCTTTCGGTTTTTACATTACTCACGCTCGCCTACACACTCAAAGGCGGAATGCGAACTTCTATCATTACTGACCTTATTCAAATGGCATTTTTTGTGTTGTTGATGGTAATGATTTTGGGTATTATTATTCCAGAAACCGATGGAGGAGTAAAAACATTTGTGAAAAGTGGCGACTGGTCGATGGCTCAAGGTGTCAATCTGCTTTTGGTGGCTTTGATTCAAGTATTAAGCTATCCTTTTCACGACCCCATTCTCACTGACCGAGGTTTTATTTCAAGCCCGAAAACCACGCTCAAATCGTATCTGTGGGCAACGGTCATCGGGGCAAGTTGTATCATATTATTTAGTTTTGTAGGAATTTTTGCCAAAATGAAAGGATTAGAAGCACCAGCAACGATTGGGGTAGCTAAGTTTTTCGGTACAGTTTTGCTCTTGGTTATGAATACCATCATGCTTACCTCGGCCGCCGCCACGATTGACTCTACGTTTACCTCAACCGCCAAATTAGTGCATATTGATTTGCTCAATGAAAAAGGCATCAGCGTATCAAAAGCTCGCTTGACCATGATTGCCATTGCGGTCTTTGGTACAATTCCGATTTTTTTTAATCCCGAAATTTTATCGGCTACCACCATCAGTGGTACAATGGTGATGGGGTTAGCTCCTATATTTGTATGCTGGAATCTCGATGCTCCCAAAATTTCCTATTTTGCTTCAGTAATTTTGGGAATGTTGTTCGGATTTTGGTTAGTTTTTTATCCCGTGCCAGCATTTATGCACTTATCAGACGGAAAGTATGCCGACTTGCTAAGCATCAACCTTTTTGGCACGATTGCCTGTTTTATTGTTTTTTTATTACCGATTTTATTCAAGAAAAAAATTGAGTCAGCTAACTAAAAATATTGGTCAATTAAGCGGAAAGGTTTTGGTTTTTGGCGGAGTTTATTCCAACTACCAATCCTTAGAAGAATTATATCAAATTGCCAAATCCGAAGGAATAAAGCCCAGCAACATTATTTCTACGGGCGATATTGTAGGGTATTGTGCTTCGCCCAGCGAGTGCATAGATTTCATTGAAGAGTGGGGTATTTGGGGTATTCAGGGTAATGTTGAGCAAAACCTCATCAATGGTACTGATGATTGCGGCTGTAATTTTGAAGAGGGCAGTCGCTGTGATATTTTCTCGAAACAATGGTTTCCGTTTGCCGTGATGCAAATGACCGAGCAAAACTTAAATTACCTTACACAACTTCCCGAACGCATCAGTTTTGAATATGCCGATAAAAAAATTGATGTCATTCATGGCTCTTATGATAATATTTCGGAGTTTGTTTTTAAATCAACTGACTGGGAAATAAAAGCACAAAATTTTGCCAAAACAGATGCTGATGTAGTGTTGGCGGGGCATTGTGGGTTACCATTTGCCGATGTGCGTGACGGTAAATATTGGCTTAATGCGGGCGTGATTGGAATGCCCGCCAATGATGGCACTGCCCGAGTTTGGTACATGGTTTTAGATGATACCGATGGGCAATTTTCGTATAAATTTAACAATTACGAATACGAATCGTTTGAAGCAAACCAATTGATGCTCGAAAATGGTTTGCCATATTCCTACTCAGAAACCTTACTGACGGGTATTTGGGATAACAACGAAATTTTACCCGACGAAGAAACCGCTCTTGAAGGTATTCCGATTGAATTTTGAGTTTTATAACCATCCAACTAATACCTCGTAGGGCAATTATGAAAATTGCCCTATTTTTGTGCCTTCTTTGTACATAGTAGTACCTTTGCCAAAAGATTTACAATTTTATGAACGTGCTTGACCTTATTTTTATCCTTCCACTACTTTATGGGGCTTATCGTGGCTACCAAAAAGGACTTTTTATCGAAATCATCGGAGTTGCTGCTTTTATTGTTGCGATTGTTATTGGCTTTAAGTTTTTGGGTTATGGCATGAATATGATTGCCCCTGTTATCGGTGAGAACCTTGCCAATCGCTTCTTACCTTATTTGAGTTTTACGGTTATCTTTTTTCCGACAATTTTCTTGATTAACAAAATGGGCTGGATGCTCCGTCGTGCGTTGCGTTTTACGATTTTGGGTACAATTGATGGTTTTGCAGGAGCAATGATAGGGGTATTCACATGGCTTTTTGGTATCAGTACGTTTTTGTGGTTGATGTCGAGTATTGATATTAACCTTCCTGAAAAACTCACAAAGGAATCGCTTACTTACCCTGCTATGAAAAAAGTAGCTCCAACTGTTATCTCAAAAGTTTCTGATTGGATTCCAACGGGCGGGAATATGATTAGGGAATGGACGAAAGAGAATAAAAATTAAACTATATCATGGTGAAAAAAATCAAATTATTTTTGATGCGTAGCAATATCATCGACCTTGCTACGGGGGTGGTTATCGGTACGGCTTTTCAGAAAATTATTTCGGCAATGATTGATAAAATCTTTATGCCTTTGGTGGGTGTATTGGTAGGAGGGGTTAATCTGAAAGATAGATATGCTGAGGTTTTAACCGTAAAAATTGGTTGGGGAAGCCCTACAAGCCACGTTTGATTTTGTGGTTGTTGGTACGATTCTATACTTTTTTCTGAAAGCTTTGGGACAAAATACAGAAGCTAAACCACAAGTAGATGATTTATTGATTGATATTCGTGACGAATTGAGAAAACTCAATGCCAAGAAGTAGAACGATTTTCTAAATTGTATTGTAGGACAGCTTTATAAGCTGTCAGTTGAGTAAGAATGTGCTATACAAGAGACAAGTTGGAAATCGGTTCGCCGATGCGGTTGTCCTACAAAATTACTTCTCAAATAATCTTGCCAAACGCCCAGCTACAAAGCTAAAAACCAACGATATTCCGCAGCCTGCAAAGGTGCCAAACATGGCCATATCGGTACTTACGGGTGTAAAAATTTTTAAGAAATAAACGCTCAATAAAATAGCCACTTGCATAAGTGCCAGTATCCAGCCACGGTGTGGCTCCAAATAGCCAATCAGAAAACTTGAAAGGGCCAAAGCCGACATCATCAAGTATGCTCCCGAGCCAATGCTGTGATAAATAATATAAACTACCAAAGCCGTTACGGCCAAAGAAATGGCAATATGACGTAGAAATTTAGTGTCCATTTACTGAAAATTTAGACCACAAATGTACGAAACAATAAAAATAAAACCCCTCTAATAATCGAAATATTAGAGGGGTTAAACTCTCCCCATTGGGGAGTTGGAGAGGCTTTTTAATTTTTACCACTGCCCGAAACTCCGCCAGTAGCAGGAGTGCCAGTAGCAGGTTTTTTGTCAAAATCGCCCGCTTTTACAATCGAAATCTTCTTAGGGTCGATAAATTTCTTGATAGCTCCGTTTACTTGCTCAGGCGTAAGGGTCTCCACTTTTTTCTCAAATTCAGCATCAAATGCAAGCGTACGGTCGTAGTACAAGTAGTTGTTTAAGCGACTCGAAAGTTCGTTATCTTGCGAGCGAGAAACGCTACGACTTTGTAACCAACCTGATTTAGCAGCTTTCAATTCGTCAGCCGTGAAGCCTTCGGTTACTACTTTCTCGATTTCCTGGTAGAAGGCTTTTTCGAGTTTCTCGGCATTTTCTGGAGCATAAATGGCGTAAGTCATGAAACTACCCGATTTGTCGAACGGGCTACCCGATACGTTTGAACCAACGCCATAACTAATACCCTCTTTCTGACGAATCCTAACGGCCAAACGTGAACTCAAAAATCCACCACCGAGCATGTAATTAGCCATCAATAAAGCAGGATAATCGGCATCGGTTTCTTGTAAAGGCAGATTCTGACCCGCTAAGAAAAGTGCATTAGCTTTATCAGGAGTTTTGATGGCATTGTTTGAAGGTGAAATCTCTTGGTAAACCGCCTGAATACGCTTGAATGGCACAGGAGATTTCCAATTACCAAAATAGGTGCTAATACTTTTGCGAACAGCCGCTTCATCAAAATCACCCACAACCGACATCGTAGCTGCCGAAGCACCGTAGAAATCAGTGTAGAACTTCTTCACGTCTTCGAGTTTTACGGTTTTGTTATTTTCGATACTTTCTTCAATCGTCGGCACATAACGCACATCCGCTTTCGGGTAAGGATTCATCATGCGTTGGAACGACGTAAACGCCAAAGCCTGTGGGTCGCTTTTTTGAGATTCAACTTGAGCCAAAATCTCTTGTTTCATGGTTTCAAATTCTTTCTCATCAAATACAGGGTTCTTCAAAATGTCATTCACAATCGCCAAAACTTTCGGTAAATTATCTTTGGTTGATTCAATGCTTACACTCACATTGTTTCCACCACCACCGATGTTTACTTGTGATTTCAGTTTATCAAGTGTGTCTTTCAATTGTTGGCGGCTCAAGGTTTTTGTCCCTTTATTCAACATCGAAGCGGTGTATTGCGAAATCGTAGCCTTGTTTTGTAGGCTTTGCTCATCGCCCATGCGAAGGGTGATATTGGCTCTTACGGAGTTTCCACGAGTCGATTTTGGCAATAAGGCATATTCCAAACCATTGGGTTCTTGTCCACGCTTGGTGCGGCTTTCGATATTGGCAGGTGATGGGTCGAAGGCTTCGCCTTGTGCCACTACTGCACGACCTTTATAGTTTTTCACCAACGCATCTACATCTGGCGACTCAGGTACTTTTACACGGTCAGGATTTTCTTCTGGAATAAACACCCCAATCGTGCGGTTCGATGGCTTGAAGTAATATTTTGCCACACGTTTTACATCATCAACCGTAATTTTTTCGAGAGCATCACGGTAGATGAAAATCAAACGCCAGTCGCCCGCACCCATGTATTCGCTCATTTGTAAGCCTACACGTTCGCTGTTGCGAAGCGTGAGTTCTAAGCCTTTTAGTGCTTCATTTTTGGCACGTTCTACGTCTTCCTTCGTAAATTCCATTGTGCCTACGCCATCGAGCATCGTTAGTAATGCTTTCTTGGTATCGTCCAGATTCTTTTCTTTCAACACACTTAGTCCGAAATAAAAGAATGTTGGGTCTTTATTCGTGAACGAATAGGCATAAAGGCTCGAAGCAAGTTTGGTTTCTACCAATGCTTTGTAGAGTTTTCCACCAGGTTGGCTGGTCAAGATTCCTTGCAAAACATCTAAAGCTGGATAATCTGGGTGGCTGTTTGAACAAATATGATAAGCCACACCAATGGCTTGCACATCACCCACACGACGAAGCGTTACCGAACGTTCGCCATCTTGCACAGGCTCAACGGTATAGGTTGGTTGCAGCTTGCGAGTCGGGCGAGGAATACCGCCAAAATATTCCTCATTTATCATTTTTAGTACTTTTGCTTCGTCGAATTTCCCTGCTACCAACAAAATTGCATTGTCGGGTTGGTAATATTTTTTGTAGAAAGCCTGCAAATTATCAATCGGTACTCGCTCAATATCTTCACGCGAGCCGATGGTTGAGTTTCCGTAATTATGCCATAAATAGGCCGTCGAAATTACTCGTTCGCTTAGTACACTTTCGGGGTCGTTTTCGCCCGATTCAAACTCATTTCTTACCACCGAAAACTCTTTTTCGAGGTCTTCTTTTTTGATGAATGAGTTTATCATACGGTCGGATTCGAGGTCTAAAGCCCAACGGAGATTTTCTTCGGTAGCGGCAAAAGTCTCGAAATAATTGGTGCGGTCGAGCCACGTTGTTCCGTTTGGTCTGGCACCGTGGTCGGTCAATTCTTGTGGAATATTGGTGTGTTTCGTAGAGCCTTTAAACACCATGTGTTCGAGCAAGTGAGCCATACCCGTTTCGCCATAACCTTCGTGGCGTGAGCCAACCAAATACGTGATATTTACGGTAGCTGTTTGTTTGGATGGGTCAGGAAAAAGCAAAACTCGAAGACCATTGCCGAGTAAATATTCGGTGATACCTTCCACCGAAGTAACTTTCACAGGTGCAGGAATCGGAGCTTTTTCTTCAACAGCCGTAACTTTTCCTTTCTTTTTGCGTTTCTTTTTTTCTTTCTTTTGAGCGAAAGCATCGCCACCCATCAAGAAAATACCTACAAGCATCATCACGATAAGTTGCTTGAGGTTGAGGGTTCGGTAATAGTTTTTTAACATAATTTTTTGTTAGATTAATTGTGCAAATAATAGGCAGAAGTGAAATCACTACTCCGCATTCTATAACGAATAAAATAGTTGAAACGATGAATCACAAATAAAAAATGTTAAAAAGCGTTTATGGTGGATAAAAGGTTTGCTGTAATTATCTTTGTTCTATGCAAAAACTCCTCAAAACATACCTCCGTCGGCTTACAAATCTTACTTCACGAAATCGTTCGTTGTTGTTATTAAGTTTGCCTCAAGAGCAATTTCTTGATTTA
>JALQYE010000188.1 GCA_023254245.1 Emticicia sp. | reverse complement strand
TATTTTAGCAATCGCTTTATTATCAGTGTTTTATGCTAAAACAAAAACGCAAAAGTATCCTTTAGTTTTGATGACCGATTTCGGTGTAAAAGATGGTGCAGTGGCCGCAATGAAAGGTGTTGCATTGAATTTAGCACCAGATTTGACTATTCATGACCTCACGCACGAAATTCCTGCGTATAATATTTGGGAAGGTGCGTTTAGATTACAACAAACAGCTCCCTATTGGCCGACTGGAACTGTTTTTGTGGGTGTGGTTGACCCAGGAGTAGGGACAGAACGGAAATCAATTATTCTGAAAACCAAAGCCAATCATTATTATGTAGGGCCTGATAACGGACTCTTTACCTTAGTTGCTGAAAGTGAGGGCATTGAAGAAATACGTGAGATTTCGGCGGCTAATCGTTTGCCAAATTCGCAGAATTCCTATACTTTTTTTGGGCGTGATGTATTTGCCTATTCTGGAGCTAAACTGGCAGCGGCTGAAATTACTTTTGATGAAGTAGGGGATAAAGTTGCTGATAATAAATTGCTTATGCTTGATTATCCTAAACCTAAGTTTGAAAATGGAATGATTTCGGGCGGTATTCCGATTTTGGATATTCAGTACGGAAATGTGTGGACGAATATTGACCAAAAAACTACGAATCAACTTGGATTAAAAATTGGTGACATGCTTTCGGTGAAAATTTTTGATGGTGAAAAGGAAGTTTTTGAAGGACAAATACCTTATGTACATACTTTTGGTGATGTAAAAGAAGGCGAAAATCTCTGCTACATGAATAGTTTATTGAATGTATCTTTTGGAATAAATATGGGTGACTTCTCCAAAAAATATAGTGTTGGGAGCGGGACTAACTGGCGAGTAGAATTGAAAAAATTGTGAAATTAGAAAAAAGAAAAATTCATTACCGTCTGATTTAGCTGACGGGTATTTGATTGAAATACCAAATGGCTTTAACCAAAATAAAAACTTTGGCTAAAGCCATTTTTGACTTATTTTACGCAATCCGTCCTAAAGCAGACGGGGTCGCCCAGACGGCAATGAGTTGAAAATGGTTCTAAAATATAGTTTTTATAGCACTGATTTTACATCATACATTTCAGAGATAACCTTAAAAGAGTCCATCAACGCATTGAATCTGATTGTATCCACATTGGTAAGCATATCTGTTGGGATTCGGGAATTGGTTTCAATCTTCAAGCCTCTTTTTTGTAAGAATAATTTAGCCGAAAATGGATAAAACGTATGCGTAACTCTATCCATCATGGTCAGAATGGCGTGTAATTGGTTCAATTTTTCTGTTCGGCCATTGGTAAAAAACTCATTTAATAAATAGCTGTAAGGTTCTGGATAAAAATTAGCCGAGATTGGCGAAATTCCTCTCGCACCTGATTCGAGCGAGTCGAGAGCGGTGGCAGTATCTGCATTGTAAAGTCCAAAATTAGTTTCTTGCACGGCTGCTGATTTTCGTTCCAAAGAAATTGAATTACAACTCGTGTCTTTGTGGTACACAAATCGCCCAGTCGAGGCCATCCATTTGAGTATATCGGTACTCAAAAGACGTTTATAAGGAACTGGACATTCATAGACTCCTAACGGAATATCTCCAGTTTGATTCATAATTTCTTCCAAGCGAGATTTCAAAACATCATCATTTTCATCGGGTCCTACGAGCATACTTGTTATCAAAATCACGGCATTTACGCCCGTATCATAAATCTTTTTGATAAAATCGACGTTTGAAGCTCCTCCTCGATTGAAAGTTCCTGTAGCAACTACGGGTACCTTATCTTGACAAAACTTAACGACGTTGCTTGTCAAAAGCAAACGCTCATCAGTAGTAAGTTGATACATTTCGCTCGAAAGACAGTTGGCAAACATACCATTCGAGCCAGCATCGAGGTACATATTTGTGAGCCTTTCTAAACCATCAATATCAATTTGATTGTTGGATTTGAACGGCGTAATCATGACGGGCCATAGCCCTTTGGGTAATAAATTCATTGTTTAAAGGAAGGTTGAATTTTTTGAATATTATTAGCTTATGAAAGCTGACTTATGGACTTACTTAAGTTGTATCAAAAATATTTGTTTGTTTTTTAGGCCAGATTGAGGGTTTTCAATAAGTCTATTGAATGCCAAAGTGTTTCCATCGTGTGAAACAACCAAATTAGTTGGTGATGGTTCGCTTGGTTTTGAAATAATTTTTAGACGTTTATCAAAATCAAGGTTATTGATTTCAACTTCACAAATACTTCCATTCCATATATAAAAGATGCTTTTGCCTGAAGGATTCCATCGAATACTTCCTTCTACATTAGATTCGTGAAAAGTAATTTGTTTGGGTTTGCCACCATTTGGCGAAATCGTGAATATTTGTTTAATATTTTGCTCATCTTTTGCCAAGAAAGCGAGCAAACTACCATCGAAAGATGCTCTTACAATTCCTGTACAACCTTTATGATTACTTTTGGCTGTATAGGTCAAACGTCTCTGCGAAGCCCCTTTTGGTGGTTGGGGTAATTGTGTTTTGGTACCCTCTAATGGGCCTGATTCGCCATCAATTTCAATGTTTTCTGGAATATCAACTATAAAAACTTCATCCACGTTTTCCCCATTTTCTGCTTTTACTGTGCCAATAAACGCACGAGCCATTTGGCGAGTGCCATCAGGTTTTGAATAGCCATTTTTGCCAACCCAACTATCGCCCGCTGCATGACTAATTTCGTCACTGCCTATTTTGGGATTAGGTGTAACTTTCACCACTAATGCTGTAAACCATTCGCCCGAAATATTTTCACCCTCTTTTTTATCGCTAACCTCAATTGATTTACTTTTTTTAGAAACCCCAATTGTACGCAAATTATGTTTCTGACCAGTAGAATCTTCGAGAGCTTTCATGATAGCATCGTTATACGTAAAACCAATCCAATTTCCATCGCCACTAAATTCGTGGCGATGCGTTCCACCTCTTAGAGCACCTTTGGTGAAGGGTGAATTAATATCACGGGCATCTACATAAATAGGATTATCGTTTCTGGCTTCATCAATCATTACACCCGTGCGTCGCCATTGCTGATATGGATTTTGCTCTGTTACATTGTTTAACCCATGAATAAAAACAATTTGATTGGCAACGGGCGAATAACTCGCTGCCCCAACTCCTGGTCCAAAAAAAAGATTATTTTTTACTTCATAGACGACTTTTGTTTCACCAGAAATTATATTCACTTTTTCAATTTTTGACGAAGCGGCGATTCCACCCTCATCGGTGCGAGTATCATAGACTAACCATTGATTATCGGGCGAAAAGTTATCATTGTTATCTAAATCGTGGTGGTAGCTGAGGTCGTTGGTTAATTGTATTTCGGGTAAAAAACGCATGGTTTTACAACTGGTCAATAACAGAAAAATTATAATAATAGTAATTCTCATGGCTTCGGTTGCATTATTTTTGAGGTGGACTAATGACACCTAAGTATCTGCCCAGCCAGTAGGGTAGTAGCCAAATATCGCCCGCACTATGCTCCGAAGTTCCATTGCCTTTGGTTCGGTCAAGATTAAACATATTAGCATTATGCCGTTGAATCGGTCGCTCATCGGGCGGTAGTACTTCTTTGATAGTTTGGCTGCGGAAGTTAACAGGAATTTTCTCAATATCCTTCCTGTGGCTATTCGTAATTTCCCAGTCGATTAGGTCGAGGGGGTGTTCTCTCAGATACCAAGCGGCGGCGTTTAAATCAAAATTTTGTGTGCCTGTCAAGGCCGTGAAGATATTCCATAAACCTTCCTTTTCGGGGCGTTCGGCTTGCCAATGGTCGATGATGGCTTTTTTATAATGAGCTTTGAGCGTATCGTTAAAAGCATAGCGGTATAAACCCCAATATCCCAAAAAATACATTTCATCGTCGGAATGATTCCACGCATCCGACATTTTTTTACTATGTTCGTCGGCATCTTTGGGAGCATAACCAATTTGCGTCATTGGTCGCATTAAGTTTTCAAAATAGCCGTGCTTTTTCATTAATTCAAATGCTTTTTCTTTATAAATTGGCTTTTTTGTGAAATAATAAGCCGTTTGAAGCATGGCAATAATATTTGAAGAATTGAGCTTTCGGTCGCCCACATTGGTCGGGAAAGCATTCACATAACTCGGATTCCAACGACCCCAAGCAGTTGGTTTGCCATCGTAATCAATTAAGTACAAATCATTTTGCACAATATGCCCCATGAGCGTATCCATGAGTGCAATCGAACGCTTTTTTAGGTCGGCATCTTTGACGAGTTCAGCCATTGCTCCATAGACAAAAATATGCCCAATGGCTTCATCGCTGCTGGTGGTGGCTTTCCAATCCCATTCTTTATCGGGAGAATGTTGCCAGCGGTCAGGGTCGGCGAGTTGTTTAATAAACCCACTCCGCTCAAACGAGCGAGCAGGAAAGCCCGCAATTGGATTGATTGAATAAAGTCTTTCCATGGCATCGAGTGATTCTCGACAATTTTGTAAGGCATCATCTTCTTTCGTAACCACATATCGAAAAATTTCGGCCCCTAAATACATCGATGTCCAAAGCCCGTCATTATCCGAATCAGCCAAGTATCCTGTTGACAGATTCCCTTTTTCCATATTATCAAGCGAGGCATTAAATCCATTTCTGATATGTCGACTTCTCACTTGTTTTCCAAAGAAAATCGCTTTATCGTGCAAAGTCATTTGCTTGAAACAAATTTGAGACAGTCCATTATCGCTTACTATTAAAACCGAGTTATCTGCACCTTCGGAGATATGTTTGATTTGATTACTTGTCAGCCAGCGTTCACCATTATAATAATCAAATTTTCCGTCTTTTTTTAAAGCAAATACTCCATTGGTGGTGCCAAACCAAACTTTTTCTCCTATACTTTTAATGCATGTTACGTTGGTGCTTGGTAGCTTCGTTTGCTTGTCTCCAAGTTGTTTTTTTGTAGCTATACCCACTAAAAAATACCCATCGTTTGTACCTACATACAAACTTTTACTGTCGGCTGAAAAATCAAAAGCCGTAAAATCATTCTCTTCAAAAACTACTTCGATTTTCTTAGTTTTGGGCGAAAAAGTTGAAATTGATTTTTTCCCAAGAATCCAAAAAAGATTACTTGAATTTTGAAATTTTAAATCAATTATTTCATCGTTAAAATCATCAAACTTCCATAAGATTTGCTTACTATCAATCAGTTGCAAGGCTTTGCCATTTGAAAGCAGAAAAGTGAAGTTTTGCCCACCAACAAATAGTTTTGCATCGGATAATTCGTGTTTGGCAAACAAACTTCCAGCCCAAGCATTACTGAAAACTGTCTTATCATCGAGCAAAATAAACTGATTTTCGTACGAGCCAACTCCTTTGATATTCTTATTTTGAATCGTTCTGTAAGTATTATCTGTTATTAAAGTACCCGTATAAAGAAACTGCCCATTGTGTGGAATCAACATACCTGCTGAGGAGAATAACTTAATATTTCCATTACGGTCAATGCAGGCTTTTTCTGGCAAAACACCATCGGTATAATATTTAATACTATAGTCTTGCAGGAAAGGTTTATCTTGATAAACAGGTTGTTTGGTTTGAGCCAGAGCAAAGCCAAATTGGAGTGTGAATAATAAGAAAAATAGTTTTTTCATCAGGTAAAAACAGTTTTGTAAGTTAGGGTTGTTTGTGTGATGGGATAGGAGTGAAAATCAATTTAGCGGAATTTTCTGAGGATTTACCACCACATATTTAATTGATTTTTTGTCTTTTTCGAGATGGTATGAATAAGTTATATGAAGTAACCCATCAGCCGTTTGAATCAATGATGGATACGAAAAACTTCCTTTATTAGGTTCTACTTTTTCGAGATAAGTTTTCCATTTCCATGTTTTTCCTTCATCATCCGATAAGAATAAGCCGATACGGTAGCGACCATCGTCAATATCGTTGCCAAGAAAAGCCCAACGTCCATCTTGAAGCACTAAAAGTTCAACACTTGCCGTATTCGGAATCGTAGTCTTGGTGCTTACTTGCCACGTTTCGCCATTATCTTTCGACTCGCTCATGTGTACACGGGCGGGGTCATCGCCGCTGTCACGCATGAATGCGAATAAATTGCCGTTTTTCTTTTTCACAACCGCAGGTTGAATCGGCCCTCGACCTACTAATGGCAAACTCGGTCGCCATGTTGTGCCATCATCGTCTGAAATTGCCATCATTGACATATTGAAGCCATCAGAATAGAGCGGTAAAACAATACGGTTGTTAGGCAAAAGGAGCGGTTTTATGCGAGTCATCCAGCCAAAACTACGCTTTACTGGGTCATTACTGGCTGAAATTATTGATTCATCATATTTAGGAGCATAACCAGCCCATCCTGCGGTGCTCGGTGGAGCTTCTTTTAGGCGTTGGGTTACTTCCTTTGCAAAATTATCATCGGGTTTTAATAGAATATTATCTTGCCAAGTCCATGATGGTGGGCCACTTTTTAGATAATCGGTCGAGGTACGAAAACGCAGAACGGATTGTTCCCATTTGTTGGCTTGAACGGCAATCCAAACCAAAAAAAGTTTTTTTTCATGATTCAAAAACAATATAGGGTTGCAGTCTGGAATGTTTGGCGTATCTGCCATTAAGAAGGGTTCTGACCAAGTGGTTTTTCCTTTTTCGAGCCTTGCACCCATCAATTTTACATCATCAGAAGTGCGTTCTCCACTGCCATAGAACCAGACGCACAGGAAATCTCCGTTGGGTAAAGCCACAATACTACTGGCATGCACGTGTTTTTCTTGCATCGGAAAAATAAGCGTAGAATATTGAATAGCAGGGTTTTGTGCGAAAATATTATGTATTGTTAAGATTGAAACACACAGAAATAATAAATATTTTTTCATGTCGGATGGCTAAATTTTATTGCTAAGGTTTTAATATTTATCAAGATTTTTAGACTTACTATTCAGTTGACTTATGGTATTGACCGTGGACTACCAATATTTCAAATTTATTAGATTTTATTGAGTATTTATTAAAAAAAATCAAGAATATTACATAACTATTTTCAACCTTCAAACTCAACTCAATTTCAAGTCATGAAACCTATTGTAATCAAAACCTTCGTTTGTTTTTTTGCTTATTTGTGCTTTACTACTTCAATTTTTGCTCAAAATGTAGCCGTTACTCCACAAACCGCTCTAAAAAGTTATTTGACCAATAATGATAAAAGTTTTCAGTGGGAAGTAAAAGATTCGTCAGCAATAGGAAATGTGATGATGTATCAACTCCTTTTAACTTCTCAGAAATGGAGAAATTATACTTGGCGACATCAACTGACGGTTTTTGTACCGAAAAATAGAGCTTATAATGATGCACTTTTATTTATAACGGGCGGCTCTAACAAAGAAGAACAACCGAATTGGACAAAAGCGGATGGTTTATGGCCTTCGTTGGCAGGAGTTGCTGAGAAAAATAAATCAACTGTTGCTCTGATTCGCCAAGTACCAAACCAGCCACTTTATGGAGATTTAACCGAAGATGCACTCATTTCTTACACCTTACATCAGTTTAAGCAAGATAAAGACTACACGTGGCCATTGTTGTTTCCAATGGTCAAATCAGCCGTTAGAGCGATGGATGCTGTGCAAGAGTTTACGAAACAAAAGCAAAAATATGAGGTAAATGGATTTGTGATTTCGGGGGCATCGAAACGTGGATGGACCACTTGGCTTTCGGCTGCTATTGATGATAAACGTGTGAAAGCTATTGCTCCGATGGTGATTGATATGCTTAATATGCCCGTAACGCTTAATTATCAATACACAACGTATGGTGAATATAGCATTGAGATTGAAGATTATGTGAAATTGGGAATTCCGCAAGGCACTGATACCGAAGATGGTAAGGCAATTACGGCAATGATTGACCCATTTTCCTATAGAAGTAAGCTGAATATTCCGAAAATGATTTTTATTGGTACAAATGATGAATATTGGACTGTCGATGCCATTAAACATTATTTGGGCGAAATTCCTGGTAAGAATATGATTCACTATGTGCCGAATGTAGGACATAATTTGGGTGGTGGAAAACAAGCTTTTGAGACATTGAGTGCTTTTTTCGGATTAACAGTTTTGAACCAAGCATACCCAGTAAATTCATGGGAAATTACTTCTAATAAAGTAAATGCTGAATTGACGGTGAATGCGGCTGCTGAAAATTTGGTCGAGGCAACTTTGTGGCAAACTACTTCGTCTGACCGAGATTTTAGGAATAACCTTTGGCTAAGCAAGAACATTAAATTGAAAGATTTATCAAAGATTACCGCTTCAATTCCGCTTCCTAAAAAGGGCTACCAAGCCTTTTATGTAGAGACTAAATATAAAGACCCGAATGGTGGTACATTTAGTGTTTGCACGCGTGTGTACGTAACTGATACTGAGAAGGTTTTGTAGCAAGATTGCCCCGAGAGTAATTTACTTTCGGGGCAATCTTTCTTATGCGTCATTCGAGAAATTTGTCAATTTTACTTATTCTTCCAAACAGGCTTTCTTTTCTCCTTAAATGCCAAAATCCCCTCTTTAGCATCTTCCGAATTTCTGATTTCTTGTAAAATACCCAACAGATAGTGAT
>JALQYE010000187.1 GCA_023254245.1 Emticicia sp. | reverse complement strand
ACTGGATTTACAAAAACGATGTCAGCTATATCTAAAATCGAGTACGGATTTTCTTTGATTCCGTAAGGTTGAAGCGGATAACCTTCGTCGTCAATGTTTAATAAGTGTGGCCCAGTGTAGGCAATGTGCATCCAAACCGAAGCCGAGCCTGGACCACCGTTAAATGAAATCACTAACGGACGGCTCGCACGGTCTTTTACATCTGAACGTTCGTAATACGTATAAAATAATCCTGCAATTGCTTTTCCATCTTCATCCCAAACGGGCATTGTACCTGTCATAGCTTGGAAAGGCACTTTTTGGCCTTTAATTGTCGTAACATGTTCGGTCGTCACATACGAATCAGGATTGAAAGGAATTGTCAGGGGAGAAGTTTTTTCTTCCTTCGGTGCAGCTGGTACTACTGGAGCAGTTGGAGTTTTTGCAACTTGATTCTGTGAAAATGCATAAAAACTCAAAAAAACTAAAGGTAAAAATTTAATTTTCATTGGTCAGGGGTTGTTAATTGAAGTAAAAAAGGAAGTCACTTTGCAAAGCGACTTCCAAATATATCACTAATTTTAGATTTTTATTCCCCATTCTTTATTCATTGTTCGCCCAAGCAAAGCATTGGCTTCCTTATCATCAATAAACATTTCTTTTTTAGGATTCCATTTCAACGAACGATTTAAACGATAAGCAATATTTCCAATATTACAAACCGAAGCAGTCCGATGTCCAATCTCTACATCACAAATGGGTTTATTGCGGTTTCTCATCGCATCTAAGAAATCTTTATAATGATTCTCAGATTTATACACGTGTTTTTCGGTTTCACCAATAACTTTATCTTTTAAAGAAGCTGGAGTAGTTTCGATTTTACGACGTTGAACTTTAATCTCACCTTCTGTTCCCACAAAATGAATCGCATTGTTCCAATCCCACTTTTCGTGGGTCATCGTAATTCCATTTTCATATTTATAAGTCAAAAACTTAATATCTTTTCCATCAGGTGCTAATACTTCCACTGGGCCACTATCATCCATTCCGAGCGACCATTGTACAATATCAAACATATGAGCTCCCCAATCTGTCACCATTCCACCACCAAACTCACGGTATAAACGCCAATTAGGAAAAACATCTTTTGAAGTAGGCGGAGCAAGTTCTGAATTAAAAACCACGGGTTCGTTCGGCCCAAGCCACTTCGACCAGTCGAGCCCTTCAGGTAATTTTTCTTCTGCTAAATTATAAGCTACTGGTGGAGCACCAACATTTACTTTAATGCTCTTTACTTCGCCGATATAGCCATTTCTGATTAATTCAGCCGTTTGACGAAACTCTGGCCAAGAACGTTGCATACTACCTGTCTGAAAAACCCTTTTGTGCTTCCGAGCCGCATTGACCATTGCACGCCCTTCTCTCACGGTTAACGAAAGTGGTTTTTCGCAGTAAATATCTTTTCCAGCTTCGGCCGCTCGCACCGCCATAGCTGCATGCCAGTGGTCAGGTGTTGCTATTACCACTGCATCAATATCTTTTTTTGCTAAAACTTCTCTAAAATCTTGATAGACTGAAATTTCAGAATACGCACCAAGCTGAGTATTTTTCTCATAATGAGCTTTGATACGGTCGAGTGCCAACTGAGCTTTCGCTTGATATACTTCACTAATGGCAGTAATCCTAACCTCATTTGTATTAAGGAATGATGAAGTTAATCCCCTGCCCTGCTTTCCTGTGCCAATAAAACCAAGTGAAATGATATCGCTCGGGGCTAAGTATCGAGAGCCGTTGATACCGCCCAAAACATGGCGAGGAACAATCATAAAACTACCCAAAGCCAAAGATGCTTTGGTCAAGAAATCACGACGAGAAACATTGTTGTTTTCAGTTGACATTTTGATTTATATTAGGGTTGTTGTAAAATAATCTTAGACTTTGAATTGAGCAAAACTAATTCTTCAAAATTATTAAAAAAATTTAAAATACATTTCAAATTTATAATTATATTAGTGCAATTTATCATTGGAATAATACATTTTTAAAATCGTATGAATACACAGTATCTGAAATGGGTATTTATCTGTGCGTTACCAATCGCTGTCTTATTTTTTACTTACAGAAAATGGACTTCTGAGCAAATTAGCTATAATGAAGAAATTCGTCCGATTTTTAACAAAAAATGTATTGTTTGTCACGGTGGTGTTAAGAAAAATGGGAACTTCAGCTTGTTGTTTCCAGAAGAAGCTTATGCAAAAGCTAAATCTGGAAAGTTTGCCATCATACCTTATGATGCCGAAAATTCGGAAGTAATAAAACGAATCAAATCGCACGACCCTGACGAGCGAATGCCAAAAGAAAAAGACCCACTAACCGATGAAGAAATACAGAAAATTGAAAAATGGATAAACCAAGGGGCAAAATGGGAAAATCACTGGGCATATTCACCTCCTAAGTCGAGAATTGATGTTCCGAATTTGGGAAATGAATGGGCAAAAAACGAAATTGATAATTTCGTTTTTGAAAAACTCAAACATGAAGGTCTTTCTCCATCGAAAGAAGCTGACCGCCCAACACTACTCAGAAGATTGAGTTTAGATTTGATTGGACTTCCGCCAACACTTCAAGAAACAAAAGATTTTGTAAATGATAAATCACCGAATGCTTACGAAAAACAGGTTGATAGATTATTAAAATCACCCGCATTTGGTGAGCGTTGGGCTTCCATGTGGCTTGATTTGGCTCGGTACGCTGACTCAAAAGGCTACGAAAAAGACCTTGACCGCAGTATTTGGAAATATCGAGATTGGGTAATCAAGGCTTTTAATGCAGATATGCCCTTCGACCAATTTACCATTCATCAATTGGCGGGCGATTTGCTGCCTAAAACTCCCAACGAAAGCATCGAATCTCTCGAAAACCGCTACATTGCTACTGCTTTTCACAGAAATACAATGGCTAATGACGAAGGTGGAACAAACGACGAAGAATTTAGGAATATGGCCATCATCGACCGAGTTTCTACAACTATGGAAGTTTGGCAAGGCACTACAATGGCCTGTGTACAGTGCCATAGCCATCCATATGACCCATTTCGGCATGAAGATTTTTATAAATTGGCGGCATTTTTCAACAACACACAAGACCGAGACTTATACAACGAAAAGCCACTTTTCAGAACTTACACCAAAGAGAAAGAACAAGACGTAGTTCGGCTTACGAATTGGATAAACTTAAAACTTCCAGCAAATCTTTCCAGCGTAAAGTATTCAGAAAAAGCACTTTTAGCAGAAAAAACAAATGATTATCTGAGAAAACTGGGCTTTTATCGAATTGAAGCCGAATCTTTTGATAGTACGAGTAGGCATATTGAACTTTGGAATAATCAAAAAGAGATTATGCAAACCACCGAAGGTGCATACACTGTTTATGAGGATATTGATTTGACCAATATTGAAACAGTAAAATATCGCTACCAAAGTGGAGCAGAAAATGCATATATCGAAATGCGACTCGGGAGTTCGGAAGGAGAACTAATAAGTAAAGTAGAAACAAAATGCAGTGAAAAAGAGGTAAATGTGGGTTGGTCGAGATGGAATCAATACACCACTTCATCGGGTAAGGTAAAACCAACAAAAGGTGTGCATGATGTTTATTTAGTATTCAGAAAAGGAAAAAACTTCTGGACAGACCTAATGCACCTCGACTGGATGGAACTGCAATCGAGCAAAATGCCAATCAGAACTTTGCCAAAACCTGTACAAGATTCAATTGAAAAATTAGCCACAATTGATGCAATTGCAACACCAATTATGGTCGAACGCCCGCAAAATAAGGCTCGAAAAACCCATGTTTTTATTAGAGGAAATTGGATGTTGAAAGGAAACGAAGTACAGCCCGATGTACCAGCAATTCTGCCAACTATGAAAAACTATCCCAAAACTCGACTCGGTTTTGCAGAATGGTTAGTAAACAAACAAAACCCACTTACTTCACGAGTGATTGTCAATCGTTTTTGGGAGCAGTTATTTGGAACAGGGCTTTTAGAATCTTTAGAAGATTTTGGAAGTATGGGTTCAAAACCAACGCACCCCGAACTACTTGATTGGCTGGCAGTAAAATTTATAAATGAAGACAATTGGAAAGTAAAAAGTTTACTCAAAACCATCGTAATGTCGGCAACATATCAGCAATCTTCCTTCATTTCAAAAGAATTAGAAGCAAAAGACCCTCGAAATTTGCTTTTAGCTCGTGGTCCAAGAGTAAGGCTTTCTTCCGAACAAATCCGTGACCAAGCCTTGGCTATCAGCGGTTTATTGAATCCTACGATGTACGGACCGAGTGTTCGTCCACCTAATCCAACTGATGGTGCTTGGCGAAGAGAAAAAAGTGGCAATCAATTTCGTAGGGCCATTTATACGTATTGGAGGCGTACAAATCCGTATCCTTCAATGATAACTTTTGATAGTCCGCAAAGAAATGTTTGTGTTTCGAGAAGGGTTCGCACCAATACACCTTTGCAGGCACTAACTACGCTCAATGATACTGTTTATTACGCAGCGGCTCAGAATATTGCCCTAAAAATGCAACTTTCACAAGCAAAAACTACACGAGATAAAATTCGAGCGGGCTATGTTCATATTTTTCAGAAACAACCGAGTCAATCAAAAACTACTTTACTCGAAAATCTTTATAATGAAGCTTTGATTGATTTCAGAAAGAAAAAAAGCACAAAAGCAGAGCTTCTGGCACTCACACTTACGGCAAATACGATGTTGAATTTAGATGAATTCCTTACAAAATGAACAGAAAAACTATTTTTGAAGAAGCTTTTTTTGAACAAGCTACGTTCAATACTCGTCGCCATTTTCTAAAACAATGCACTTCGGGTTTGGGCGGAATCGCACTTTCATCAATTTTGGGCGGTTGTTTCCAATCTGAACAAAAAATAGTGGACGAAAACCCTTTTGCAGTAAAACCACCCCATTTCCCTGCAAAGGCAAAACATATTATCTTTTTGCACATGGAGGGAGCTCCATCTCAGCTCGAACTCTTTGACTATAAACCCGAGCTTGCAAAACTTGATGGACAGCTTTGTCCACCTTCACTTTTGGAGGGTAAGCGTTTTGCATTTATCAAAGGCACGCCAAAGATGCTTGGCCCACAAGCAACATTTCAACAGCACGGCCAATCAGGTGCATGGTTCTCCGATTATTTCAAACATTTACCCGAACTGGCCGATGAGCTGACTTTCTTAAAAGCTATGCATACCGATGAGTTTAACCACGCTCCTGCTCAACTCTTTATGCACACAGGAAGTGCCAGAGTTGGACGACCGAGTTTGGGTTCTTGGATTACTTACGGGTTGGGTTCCGAAAATCAAAATCTTCCAGCTTATGTTGTTTTGGTGTCGGGTTCTGAGCCAAGTGCAGGAAAATATTTATGGGGAAATGGCTTTTTGCCATCAGTTTATCAAGGTGTTCAATGTCGGTCGAAGGGCGACCCAGTTCTTTATATCAATAACCCAAACACAATAGATACTGAATTACGCAAGAAATCAATTGAAACGATTAATAAAATCAATGAACTGACTTATCAAGAAATTGGAGACCCCGAAACCCTTACAAGGATTTCGCAGTACGAAATGGCATTTAGAATGCAAGCTGAAGTACCCGAAACAATGGATATTTCAACCGAGCCTGCATATATTCACGAAATGTATGGAACAGAAGTTGGCAAAGCCAGCTTTGCCAATAATTGTCTGTTGGCAAGAAAGTTAATCGAAAAAGGCGTGCGAGTTGTTCAGCTTTTTGACCGTCGATGGGATAATCATGGCACAGATGAAGGTAGCGGCGTTGATATTGGTCTTCGTAGAAACGTTGAATACGTTGACAAACCAATCACGGCACTTATAAAAGACCTCAAACAACGTGGGCTTCTGGACGAAACTTTGATTGTTTGGGGAGGAGAATTTGGCCGCACACCCATGATGGAAAACCGTGCAGGAGATAACAATACCCCACTAAAAGGACGTGACCACCACGTTGATGCCTTCACGATGTTTATGGCTGGAGCTGGAATTAAAAAGGGCTATTCGCACGGAGAAACCGATGAAATTGGTTATTACGGAGTGAAAGGAAAAACGCACATACATGACTTACAAGCAACCATCATGCACGTAATGGGCTTCAACCACGAACAATTTACTTTTCCTTTTCAAGGTAGGAATTTTAGGTTAACTGATGTTTCGGGGAAAGTAATACAAGAGATTTTGTAGAGTTAATTTATTTCTACTTCGTATTTTTTACCTTTCTCAGTTAGAAAATCGATTACGAAACCACTCTGTTCTTCAAATTTTAATAATTTTGAAGAGTCTCTAATTATCGGTTTATCAACCTTAACAAAGTTGAAGAACTGATTAGGATTTTCTCCTTCAGCGATTTTGGCTTGCATATGATTGATTACCAGCTTTTCATTACTTCTAATTCTGCAATTTCCGCCTATTTTTGAATAAATAGTTGCTTTCAATAATTTACCATTTTTCCAACTCATATCAATTTCAAACCCACCACGTACTTTTAGGCCTTTTACATGCCCAGTGTGCCATTCTTTTGGAAGTGCAGGAAGTAAATATATTTCACCAGCATGGCTTTGCACAAGCATTTCAGCAATTCCAGCCGTTGCTCCAAAATTTCCATCTATCTGAAATGGTGGATGTGCATCAAACAAATTAGGATATGTTCCTCCACCTTCCATGTGGGTCGAATGACTTCTAACCAATTTGAATAAATTAGTCAATAATTTTAAGGCGTGGTCGCCATCATGTAATCTCGCCCAAATATTAACCTTCCAACCCATCGACCAGCCCGTAGCTAAATCTCCCCGACGCTCCATAACTTTCTTAACCGCTGAAGTCAATTCGGGTGTAAATTGATTTATTTGATTGCTTGGATGAAAGGCGTATAAGTGCGAGAAATGACGGTGTTGTACGTCAGCATCTTCAAAATCTTCTTGCCATTCTTGTAGTTGACCGTATTTCCCAATCTGATAAGGTAAAAGTTTGGTTAAGTTTTTTTGCACTTCTTTCCGCAAATTTTCTTCTATTCCCAAAACTTTACAGGCTTCAATGTATCGAGCCATTGACTCTCTGATTATGGCCATATCCATAGTAGGACCAGCACTAAATGTACCTTGTTTATTATTTTCGTACAAAAAATTTTGTTCAGGCGAATGTCCAACTGGTGTAACTAAATACCCATTCTCATTTTTCACCAGCCAACCTTGATAAAACTGTACAGCACCTTTCAGAAGTGGAAAAACTTCTTCTCTCAAAAACTTTTTATCACCATTAAAAAGATATTTCTCCCAAAAATGACTTGTAAGCCAACCTGCAGCCATTGGCCAAAACGAACAGTTGCAATTATCTATTGGCTCGGTGTGTCGCCAAATATCGGTATTATGATGTGCCACCCAACCATCATTACCATACATATTTCGGGCAGTCTCTTGGCCATTCTTTGCCAATTCTTTGATTGCCTGAAAAAATGGTTCTTGACACTCTGACAAGTTTGTAATTTCAGCTGGCCAATAATTCATTTGGGCATTGATATTAATTGTATAAGCCCCATTCCAAGGTGGCGTCATCTGGTCATTCCAAATTCCTTGAAGATTGAGGGGTTGCCCGCCGATTCTTGAGCCAGCAATCATCAAATACCGCCCGTAATTGAAATAAAGTGCAGGAAATGATGGGTCTTCGCCATTTGAAAACAACTCAATACGTTTATCAGTAGGCAACTTTGATTGCGAACTCTCCGCCGCTAATTCAAGTTTAACTCTGTTATATAATTTTTGATAATCTGAAAGATGATTTTTGTATAAAACATCAAATGATTTTGCTTGAATTGCATTAAAGTAACTCTCCACGAGTTTTCTGGTGTCTTTTCCTTCAAAAGCTGGGCTTTTATCAAAACCATTAAAACTTGTGGCAGCGGAAAGTATAAGCACCAGTTCTGTCGCATTTTTAACAATAATTTTATCTTTATTACTAACAAGACTTCCTCCTTTATTGTATGCCTTAATTACCGACTGGAATGACATTCCTAAACCGTCAGCTTTTTCTGCATAAAGCATATTTTCAACCTCAGATTTACGATGACCCAATTTATCATAAAGTTCGGGATATTTATGTTGGTCACCCAGCTTTTCAACTTGTTCAAAACTTCTTCTCAAACCAAAACCTGCGACTTTTCCTCGCATTGTTAGTGCATTTCCTTGTGTCTCAAAATAAGCAGTTGATTGATGAGGAGTCGTGAAACGTAGCGTACAATTAATCTTCTCAGAACCTTCGGCTTGTAGTTTTATTACAATTACGTGGTCGGGGTAACTGGCAAAATACGTTCTTTTAAAAGTATTTTTACCAATTTTATAACTTGTGGAGGCGGTCGCAGTAAAAAGATTTAGGTTTCTTCTATAATCTGAAATTGTTTTGTTTTTATGCTCAAAATCTATCCAAAAATCACCCATTGGTTGATACAACTGATGATTTCGCCCGAGCCACTCTCTTGCAATGATGGCCTGAGCTTCTTGATATTTTTTGGCATTTAATAAATCTGTAACCTCTTTAAATGACTTTCTTACATTGATATTCTTGAAAGTACC
>JALQYE010000186.1 GCA_023254245.1 Emticicia sp. | reverse complement strand
CTCCATCATAGTCAATGCCAAGCCCGCCATCACCCGTGCCAATAAATAAGGTTCCATCATTACCAAAAGCCATTCCCCCACCCGCATGATTTGTACCTGTAATAGGAATACCTGTCGATTTTGTTTCACCCAAAAGCACTAACCTTGAACCATAATCAACAGTAGTTGGCGTTTGAGGTGTGGGAGTTGTGTATCGTGTTACACGAGCAATGGTTGCTCCTTCGAGCGAGTTATTGGGGTCATAACCTTCTGTACCATAGTTTAATAAGTAGTATCTATCTACAACATAATATAAATAAACATGACCATTATTGAGAAAATTAGGGTCTAATGCAAAGCCCAAAATGCCATAATCTCCATAAGTTGCCACTTCTTCCGAAATATCAATAAACAACGTTTTGGCATTATTTTCAACCACATATACTTTCCCGTCTTTCTCCCAAACATACATTTTACCATTTGCATCGAAGGTCAAACCAGTAGGATTCTGCCAATAATTAGAATGTAGTTGGTCAACAAAGCCATTAGGGACTTGAGCGTAAGTTTCAAAACCTAAAATTGTAAATATAATTAAAATGAAAAGTAAGTGTCTATTCATGACAGGTTATAATATTCTTTGATTAGATATAGTTGTAGGACGAAAGTTTAAAATGATAAGTTGCTTTTAAATTATTTTCCTTTGAATTTTGGTTTTCGTTTTTGTAAAAAAGCCATTACTCCTTCGGCAAAGTCATGGGTTTTACCCAAAATATCTTGATTTTGAGCTTCTTGCTCAAATATCTCTTCTACTGTGCTATTAAAAGACTGGTTCAATACCTTCTTCATCAAACCAATAGATTTTGTGGGAGCAGTTTTATAATATTCTACTAACTCGCCTATGGTTTCGTCTAAGTTTTCGTAGTTTACTGCTTTCGTTACTAATCCTAAAGCCAATGCTTCATCCATATAAACTTTTCGCCCTGTACTGCACAGTTCAAATGCTTTCTGCATACCGATGATTCGTGGTAAGAAAAACATTGACCCAGCATCTGGCATTAGCCCAATTCCAACAAAAAGCTCACTCATATAAGCATCTTTGTTTGCTATTATCATATCGCAAGCCAAAGCTAACGACATACCCGCTCCAGCTGCAATACCATTCATACGACAGATAATGGGCTTTTCGGCATTTCTGATAGCCTTTATCATCGGATTGTAGTTATCACGTAATGAATCGCCTAACGAAGTAAGCCCGCCATCCATACCAGCTTTTAAATCTGCTCCCGAACAAAACGATTTATCACCCGTAGCTGTAATTACAATAACACGCACCGAAGTATCTATTACCGATGCCTCAACGGCTTTGGTAATTTCTTTAATAAGGTCTGTGCTTAGGGCATTATAAACCTGTGGACGGTTCAGCGTAATAGTAGAAACACCATCAGAGATTTCCAAGAGTAGGTTTTCGTACATAATTGACTATCAATTATTTGGTTTTGTTGTAAATTGTAATTTTTAAAGTATCCTATGAAAGATACGAGAAATATCACTACAAAGTTGGGAAGGAAACTGACTTAATAAAACATTTTTATTTAAATTTTATATGAATTGCTTGTGAAACTCTATATTTGCAAACTTTTTTTACAAATAATCAAAGATTGAAGTGAGTCAACTCGGAAATGAGCAAGGTAGTGGCCATCATGGCAATGGACACCACCATCTCGACAAAGTATCTGCTGCTGGACTATTAATTGCTCTGGGAATTGTTTTTGGAGACATCGGTACTTCGCCACTTTATGTTTTAAAAGCAATCGCTGGGAATGAAGTTATTAGTGAAGAAATTATATTTGGAGCACTATCATGTGTCTTTTGGACTCTAACTCTGCAAACCACCGCTAAGTATGTAATTTTGATATTAAAGGCAGATAATCGAGGTGAAGGAGGGATTTTTGCACTCTATACCCTCGTAAGGCGTCATGCACGATGGCTTACAATACCAGCCATCATTGGCGGCAGTACGATGATTGCCGATAGTATCATTACACCTCCCATTTCAGTCTCATCAGCAGTAGAAGGTTTGATTATTCTCTATCCAAGTATTAAAGTTGTTCCTATCGTAATTGCCATCATTTCGGGATTATTCTTTGTGCAAATTTTAGGAACAAACGCCGTAGGAAAAGCATTCGGGCCCATCATGACAATTTGGTTTTTAATGCTTGGTGCTTTTGGTGCTATCAGTGTTTTTCAAGATTTTTCGGTTTTTAAAGCCCTCAACCCTTACTACGCATATCAATTACTGGCACATCACCCTGGAGGATTCTTCCTGTTGGGTTCGGTCTTTCTGTGTACCACGGGAGCAGAAGCTCTTTATTCAGACATGGGGCATGTAGGCCGTGGAAATATTCGTATAAGTTGGATTCTTGTGAAAGTTTGCTTACTTCTCAATTATTTTGGTCAGGGCGTTTATGTAATGAGCCTTAACGGCCAAAAACTTGGTACTCGTAACCCATTTTACGATATTATGCCCCAATGGTTTTTACCAGTGGGAATTGTCATTGCCGCAATGGCTACCATTATTGCCAGCCAAGCAATGCTTACTGGAGTATTTACGCTTATTTCTGAAGCAATTCGTTTGAACTTTTGGCCGAAAATTAAAATTAATTTTCCTTCTGACCAAAAAGGGCAAATCTATATTCCGAGCGTAAACATCATGCTCTACATTGGTTGTATTGGTGTCATTACTTATTTCAGTCGAGTTGCCGATGAAATGACCATTCAAGAAGGTCATAAGGTGCTGGTCTCTACGGCAATGGAAGCCGCTTATGGGCTGGCAATCGTTCTGACGATGCTCATGAATACCTTCTTATTTAGCTATTATCTCTACGCTAAAAAATCAAGATTTGCATGGGTCGTTATTTATTTCTGTCTTTTCTTCTTTATAGAATGTTGCTTCCTGATTGCCAACCTCCAAAAATTCATGCACGGTGGCTGGGTTTCGATGCTCATTGCTTTGGTGATGATAGGTATTATGTATATTTGGCTGAGTGCTTCAAAAATTAAAGCAAGATTGACCGAATACGAGAAACTAAGCAAATATACCGACTCATTGAAAGAACTCAGTGCCGATATTACCGTGCCAAAATATGCTACTCACTTAGTATTTTTGAGTAATGCAGGGCGTGCTTCGGAGATTGAAAACAAGATTATCTACTCTATCTTTCAAAAACGACCTAAAAGGGCGGATGTTTATTGGTTTGTGCATATTGATACCGTCGATGACCCTTATACAATGGAATATAAAGTCATGACTGTAGCCGATGATGACGTTTACAAGGTAAACTTCCGTTTGGGTTTCAGAGTGCCAAATAAAATAAATCTGTATTTCAGAAAAGTATTAGAAGATATGGTAAAAAATGGTGAAGTAGATATTCGTAGCCGTTATGAGTCATTGAATCGACATAATGTAATCGGTGATTTTAGGTTTGTGGTTCTCGAAAAATTCTTATCCTACGATAACCAGCTTTCCTTCTACGAAAACCTTATCATGAAAGCCTATTTCTTTATCAAGGGCTTTACACCTTCAGAAGATAAATGGTTTGGGCTGGATAGTAGTGCCGTAAAAGTAGAAAAGGTACCGTTGGTGATTCGCCCAACCGAAAATATCAACCTCAAACGTATTCCGTGGGCGGGTAATGGTTCTGCGGCAACTAATGGGCATTGATAGTTTTTAAACAAAATTTAGTTTTTAGTATAAGTAAAAAATAGAATCCTCTTTTCGGGAAAAACAATCGTTTATGAAAATACTTATCACAGGCGGAGCAGGATTTGTGGGTTCGGCCTTAGCACTTTCGCTGAAAGCAAATTACCCATCTTACGAAATTTATTGTTTGGATAATCTTCGTCGTAAAGGTTCAGAATTAAACGTCGCTCGACTCGGAAAAGCAGGAATTACATTCGTGCATGGCGATATTCGTAGTAAAGAAGATTTTGATACCCTCCCGATTGTTGATACCGTGATTGAGGCTTCGGCCGAGCCTTCGGTTTTGGCAGGAATCAATGGCGGAACGCCCGATTATTTGATTAATACCAATCTTTTCGGAACAGTCAATTGCTTAAACTATGCCGTAAAATGCAACGCCAAGTTCATTTTCCTTTCTACGAGCCGAGTTTACCCAATTAAAACCATCGAAACATTGGATTTTGAGGAGAAAGAAACTCGCTTCGTATTAACTGATAATCAATCAGTTAAGGGAGTTTCTTCTAAAGGGATTGCCGAAGATTTTCCGCTCGATGGTGTACGTTCGCTTTATGGTACAACCAAATTGGCATCTGAACTAATTATTCAAGAATACAACGAATTTTATAAACTCCCGACCGTTATCAATCGTTGTGGCGTACTCACTGGCCCGTGGCAAATGGGGAAAGTTGACCAAGGTGTAATGGTTCTCTGGATTGCCAAACACTTCTTTGAGCAAAAGCTCTCTTACATAGGCTATGGTGGCGAAGGTAAACAAACCCGTGATATTCTGCATGTAGCCGACCTTTGTCGCTTAGTTGACTGGCAAATACATAACTTCGAAAAAGTAAACGGCGAAATTCTGAACGCTGGTGGTGGTGTTGATGTGAGTGTTTCGTTGCAAGAGCTGACCGACATTTGTCAACGAGTAACGGGCAAAACAATTCCAATTACGAAAATCAAAGAAAACCGCCCTGCGGATATTCGTTTGTACGTAACCGATAACTCAAAAGTAACTGCCCTGACAGGTTGGAAACCAGAAATTGGCGTAGAAGAAATCGTGAAGGATATTACGCAATGGTTATCAGATAATCGTGCTGATTTAGAACCGATTTTAAAATAATTTCTTTTTGTTCTTCGGTGCTTTCGACAACATCGGCTGTCCGATTCGCTCAAGCACCGAAGAACAGAAAACAAATGTGGCACACCTGTTTATCGCTGATAACGAGGTGTGCCACATTTATTTTTTAACGCCGCCCGAGCGGAGTCGAGGACTACTTCAATCTTTCCTCAAATAACTTCAAAATACGCTTATATTCATCCATCCACGAAGTTGGTTCTACAAAACCATGGTCTTCCATTGGATAGCTGGCCATTTCCCAATTTTCTTTCTTAAGTTCAATGAGGCGTTGCACCAAACGATACGAGTCTTGAATATGCACATTCACATCAACCATACCATGGCAAATCAATAAATGTCCTTTCAGACCTGCTGCATGATAAATTGGCGAACTTTTGCGGTAAGCTAAACTATCGGTTTGGGGTTCATTCAAGATATTAGCTGTGTATCCATGATTATATGCTGCCCAATCGGTTACGGGGCGAAGTGCCGCTCCTGCTGCAAATACATCGGGCGTTGTAAACATAGCCATCAAAGTGATAAATCCACCGTACGAGCCGCCATAAATACCTATTTTCTTAGGGTCGATACCATATTTTGAAACCAATAGTTTTGCTCCATCAACATTATCTTCTAAATCTTTTCCACCCATAAAACGGTAGATTCCTGTGCGGTGGTCACGACCGTAACCCGCACTCGCACGATAATCAATATCCAATACGGTATAGCCTTTATCTACCAATAAATTATGGAACATGTACTCTCTTGAATACTGACTCCACCATTTATGAGCATTTTGCAAATATCCAGCACCATGTACGAAAATCACCGCTTTCTTATTCTTCAATTTAGCCGTTGGTTCGTAAATTCTGGCAAAAACTTCTACACCATCACGAGCCGTGAATGAAATCACTTTGGCATCTTTCCAAGCATACGCCTTAAATTCATCGGTCAAAGAGTTAGTTAATTGCTCAGCTTTTGCATTGGGTTTATTCTCCTGTAAAAACAATTCCCACGGTTTATTGATGTATGAATAACGAATCGCCAACGTTGATTCATCGGGCGAAAGCGTTACATCATTTGCTCCAACCATGCTCGTTAATTTCACACGTTCGCCGCCTTCAACCGACATTTTGTAGAAATGTTGTTCGCCTGGGTGCACTTCGTTGGTAGTCAAATAAAATGATTTTTTATCTCTTGAAAGTTGAGCTTGCTGTACCTCAAATTTGCCTTTGGTGAGTTGCTTTTTTTCGCCTGTTACTAAGTTTATGGTGTAAAGGTGCGAGTATCCATCCGCTTCTGACTGAAAATACAACGTTTGAGAATCGACCCAACCTAAACCTCCACCGCCAAAATTAAAGCCAATTCCTGGGCCACCAACCCATGCTTCATCGTGTTGGCGGTCGAGTAATTTTAATTTACCCGTTGCTGGGTCGAGTTGCATAATCCAACGGTCTTTGTTATCAACCGAACGAATATTCACAACCGCATAAGAGCCATCAGGCGACCAAATTGGCCCCAGAACAATCACTTTCCGAGCCGTTGGCTTCTTCTTCGTTGTATCTTTTTTAGCATAATCCTTCAAGAACTCTGGTTGGTCCATAATTCCTGGAATATCCTTCGTAACTACCTGATAAACCGTATCTTTCTTTATATCATAAATAAAGTTTTCGTAGGTTGCCAAAGGCGAACCCACTTTTGTACGAGCGGCAATATCTTCTGTAAAACCCGACTCAGTTACGTAGCTTGGTACAATCGTAGATTTGGCGTTTTTGGGCTGTACCGAAAGTCGATAAGTGATGTATCGTAAATCGGGGCTGATTTGGGGTTGCTCCAAAGTTTTATCTTCGGTATAAATTTCTTTGGGGCGTTTAGCTTGGTCGAGTTTAGCCAATTTATCGGCTTCGTCTTTCTTTTCTTTGCGTTCTTTCAAGACCTCAAACATAGCCAGTTGGTCGGCTTTTAGCCATTTCTCTTCCTCATTAGCAGGTTTTGCTTCAGCTCTTTTGCTGCCTGTTGAGAAATTAGATAATTGCGTAACCGAACCATCTTCTAAGCTCAAACTAAATAAATTATTGCTTCTTCCGAAAATAATCTTGGTTTCATCACCACTAAAATACGGGTTTGATTCACGCTCAATCGTATTGGTTAGTTGCTTGATTTTTAAGGTTTTAGTATAAAGCAAATATAGTTCACCTTGCTTTTCGTACACTTTCATTGAGCGACTTGGGCTGTAAGTACCCGACTGAGCAGGTAAGGCTCGGCGTTCTTTGGGCGTAACTTTTACGGGTGTGCGGTCAGGTAAAACAAACTTATACAGCGAATCGCCTTTATTTTTATCTGGATTCCACGAAAAATAGAGCGTTTTACCATCTTCTGACCAAAAAATATTACTTGGAGATGTGCCAATCCATTTCGATTGGTCTTGCATGATTTTTTCGACCGTAAGAGCTTGACCGAAAGCGATTTGAACAACAAATTGAATAACAATCAGTAGAGATAATTTTCTCATTTTTGATGAATTAGGGTTGATGAATGCCTTAGAAAGCAGTAAATATAATCAACCAATTCCAAAAATTCTTTCATTAATGAGGTGTTTTTCTACACCCACAAAGAAATCGGGTAAAAGAGGATAACAAGGCAAGACTGGCGTAAGAAAAACGGGTGAGTGTCCGTCTTTAAAAAGCAGCTTAATGTATCCTTGGGTGAGTTTATTAGTAGCAATGTAATGTTTCACAACTTGAATATCATCAAAAGAAAACGACGTAGAATTCTCTCCAACAATAGTAATATTTTTACTGATTGGGTCAAAAGTATAATCTTTCTGACGATTTTGCTGCCAATACTGATATTTTATACGAAAATGTAGAAACGGTATTATCAAAGAAATAATCGCTACAAAAGCGACTAAAAGTTGAGCAGTTAAATCGTTTTCAATACTGAAACTTATCGAAAAGATTGCCATAGCCAAGAAAACCAAAGCTAACATAGGAATGTCAGCCAATGAAAAAAACTTGGCACGATAAGTTTGCGGTATTTTTAGAATAGAATTTTCTGTGTACAAATCAAGCGAACGTTTATGTAATGAAAAAATACCTGTAAAAAAATACAGAAATAATATTCCAAACAAAACGAATACGGCAAGCATTTTTCTAAAAATTCAGAGGGTCGAGTTCTTTAAAGTGGCCATTCATGGCTATACGTTCTTTCGTTCGTTCGACTTCGGCTACTACTGGAATAATTCTCTCGAGGTGGTCAATCAGAATTTCTTGTCTGACTTTTTCGCTGGAAGTGGTCAGAATTTCATATTCTTCTTGCATCGAAATACCTATTTTATGAGCAACTCGATAACTAAAAGGCATGTATTCTGGCTTTTCGTAATCTACCTTTACTTTCAGTAATTGATACAGTTTTTCGACCAAACTTAGTAAATAAGGATTCACTAACTCGCTCAAATCTTCGTTTTCTATAAAAACCACATCGCCTCCTGCGTATAACTTACCTTGGGTTGGATTTTGAAAATCAACAATTCTGAAAATACGTAAGCCTTTGGTTTTAATGTCCATTCGGCCATCGCCGTAGCGTTTTGAAAGCTGCTTCACTTCTACTTCTGTGCCATAGCCAAGTAGTTTATTATTCACAAACGAAGGTATTCCAAAAGTTTTCTTTTCGTCGAGGCACTCATTTATTAACTGACGATAACGAGGCTCGAATATATGGAGATTAAGGTCTTCGTGCGGAAAGACCACTAAATTTAGCGGAAAAAGAGGTAAAAAGTTCATTGAGTTCTGAGTAATGAGTTCTGAGTTCTGACAGGGTCGCCTATGCGATTCTGAG
>JALQYE010000185.1 GCA_023254245.1 Emticicia sp. | reverse complement strand
TAATCAGGGTTTACATTGCGTTTGATTGCCCCTTTTACAGCCCGAATTAAACAGGTTTCTAAGTCTTTTCTTACATCGTCGGGTAGTTTTTGTCGGTATTTGTGGTAGATACTTATTAAATCAGTACCGATAAACTCTCGCATATTTTGGTCATAATTGCCCGTTTGTTTGCTACTTCCTCGCCAAACTGCAAAATCTTGACTTGTTTCATCTAAATTTTGAAGTGTAAAAATCCATTTGATAATTTTTACAGCATTATCCACATCGCCAGTTTCATTTCGATATAATAATGCACAAGCCAGCCGTGTGATACCCCTTGTACCAGTATTTTCATCTAACCTTAGGCCTGTAGCTTTAGGCATTTGCTCTTCAATAAAATCATCGAATAATGTTTTCTGATACTGCGAGAGCGTTTGATAAGTAAACTTTTTAGTAAAAATATCCCCATCTTCAGTCTTTTGTGCAAATAATACCGTTGACAAAAGCACGAAGATACCCATTAGTAAAATTTTCATTTGTTTCTTTTGTTTGGGGTGATTTCTACCAAAGGTTTTTCGGGCTTCCAATTTTCGGGAATTTCAAAGGTTATTTTATAAATGCCCGTTATTTCGTCAGAAACGGCATAGTCTTCGTGCAGTTTTTTATCTTCAATGCTATCAATTTGGGTAATTTTTAAAGTGGTGTTGATACCGATTGTCATGCCTAATAAGTTCCATTTCGTTGGTGTAAATGCTTCTTTTGTTAGATTTTTTGCATAAACAAATACCTCAAAACTATTGGGTTGGGTATCGTTGGCAAAAATACCCATTTGGGTTTCAGAGACTTTTACATTGGTTTTCCCATCGCCCAAGGTCATTAACCAAGCAATATCTCCATCGGGCGTTTTCCAATGAATCGTTCCTGTTTTTATTTGCTCCCATACTCGTTTATTTCCCCATAAACCGCCCATCATCCAATCTTTATTTATTAGGGCGGTTACTTGCTTGATACTATCTCCTTTGTAGTTATTAGGAATATTGCGGGTAATAAATTGAGGTTTTGAAAATGTTTTTAGTTTTGATAAATCGGCTTTGGGAATGGATAAACCTAAATTAAAAATAGGAGCGAGGTTGCTCATTTCGCCATATTTTGGGCCTTTTTTTAGAGGCTGTGGTGCCAGTTTTTCATCGTCAACCGCAAGGGCAATCCAAGTGCCAGTAATGGCAAAATATTTGGTCATGTCCATTCCATAAGCTCTGAAATACGGGCCAGGCATATTTTTTAGATTGGGATTATAAAAATTAGTGATTTCGTGCCAAAAATCCTTTTCGAGAGCTTTCCCCATTTCTTGAATTTCCTTTGAAAAAGCTAATTCTCGCCACAAACCAAGACCAATGAGTGTCACGCCATAATAAGTTGGGGAGTTAAATTCACTAAAAGTCTTATTAGATTGATATAACTTGAAAATATCACGAGCTTTTTTCAAACCCGCATTTTTGATTTCGTCTAAGCCAAATTCCGTCCCGACATATTCCATCAAAAAAGCACTCATGATTGAAATATTGGTATAATCGGGAGCAACGTTTCGTTTGAAAGCTCCTTTGGCTGCATGAATAATGCCCGTTTCAATGTCTTTGATGATATTTTCGGGAAGAAGATTTCTGAACTTATTCCGAATAATAATCAAATCACAACCAATAAATTCACGCCAATTTTGGTCGAATTTATCATTTTTGATAGAGGTTTTCCAGATTCCGTAAATTTTGGTGTTTTCGTCTTGGTATTGATTCTTTAAAATCCAACGCAAAATCACTACGGCTTTTTCTTTATCTCCTGCGGTATTTCTAAACAATAATGCTTCTGCCAAGCGGGTTTTGCTGCGTAAGCTGGTGTTATCTGTGAGTACATCTTCAATAGTGTTTTTCGCAGGAATTTCATCGGCCAAAAACTCATCAAAAAGATGTTTTTGATAAGGCGAAAGCGTTTGATAAGTATATTTTTTCGTATAAATATCATCGTTTTCAGCAGCCTTGGCCACAAAAAACTGTAAGACAAAAAACACGTATATGACTAATGATTTTTTCATGCGTAGTTGATGTTTATTATTTCTTAACCACTTCTTTTACCCCCGTTGATTTTGCCCAAACTTCATACTCAGACTTTAAATCGGAAAGTATTTTAGGCTCTTTAGTTGCAAGATTTTTTGTTTCGCTTGGGTCGTTGCCGAGGTCATATAATTCCCAATCGGTATCTTCCAACTCTTTCACTAATTTCCAATTACCTTTCCGCATGGCTTTGTTACCTTCATGTTCCCAAAAAAGTGTTCTTGAAGGTATTTTTGCTCCATTCCAAAGGTAACTTAGACTTTTGCCGTGAACGTCTGAAGGTTGTGTTTGTGCCAATTCGAGGCTGGTTGGTAGGAGGTCAATTACATGATTTGGAGCATCAATAAACTCTTTTTTAGGTTTGATTTTGGCAGGCCAATGAATAATACATGGACTAATGATACCTCCTTCGTGCATGTATTTTTTATAAAGTTTAAAAGGCGTATTTGATACATTAGCCCACTGAAAATCATACGTTCCGTAAGAGCCTCGGTCACCAATTCGCTTCTTGGGTTCGCCAAGTTTTCGGTCATCAACGTTTTCGGGGCTGGCTCCGTTATCGGCCAAGAAAATGATAAAAGTATTGTCTAATTGCTGGCTTTTTTTCAAGTATTCAACCAGTTTTCCAATGTTTTTATCCATTCTATCAATCATAGCGGCATAGACGGCCATTTTTCTTGCCCAAGATTTTTTATCCTTAATTTCCTCCCACGGCTGAATATCATTTGGCCGTTCAGTGAGTTGATAACGCTTATCGAGCAAGCCAATTTTTTGCATTTTCTTGAAGCGTTCTGAGCGAGTTTTGTCCCAGCCTTGTAAGTAAAAGTTTTCGTATTTGGCTATATCTTCTTCGTAGGCGTGTAGCGGAAAATGGGGTGCGGTATAGGCCAAATACAAGAAAAATGGATTGTTTTGCTTATCATTCGATTCGACAAACTCAATAGCTTTGTCGGTAAACGCATCGGTTGCGTAATAGCCGTCTTTAGGCAAAACATATTCTTTATCATCTTGAACCACAAATCTTTTACGTTTTTCTTGTAAGACCTCAAAATAGCTTGAAGCTCCAGAAATCAGACCAAAATATCGCTCAAAACCACGTTTCAAAGGCCAATACTCTGGACTTTCGCCCACGTGCCATTTGCCTGTCATATAGGTATGATAACCTACTTTTTTCAAGTCTTCGGCAATGGTTGGTACGCTTGGCTCGAGATAGCCCTGATAATTGCCTTTTGGTACTTTTTGGTCTTCAAAAGAAACCATATTACCCATGCCAACGGAGTGCGAGTATTTGCCTGTAAGCAAAGATGCACGAGTTGGGCAACAACGGCCAGCATTGTAGAAATTTCTTAATTTTAGGCCATTAGCTGCCAATTTATCAAGGTTGGGCGTGCTAATTTCGCTGCCATAACAACCAATATCTGAGAAGCCCATATCATCAGCCATGATAATGATGATGTTTGGGCGAGACAATTTAGTTTTGGAAGAACTTAATGAAATAAGTCCCAAAGACAAAATGATTATCAATGATGTGATAAACTGCCATTTTCTTTTCATTTTGATTGGGTTTTAGCGTTTTTGAGGAAACATTCGGAGCATTACGACCCCATGATGACGAATTTCGGTGCTAAAAGAACCATTAAAAGTTCCTAAATTTTTCTGACGCCACACATCTCGTAAGTTGAATTTGCCTTGCAAGCCAACTTTTGCAAAATCAAATGTAAACGACTTCGCTGTTTCATTGCCCCAATTGAAATAAGATTCGGGAGTTTTGCCATAATTTCCAGTATTGAAAAGTCCGACGGCAGACGAACCATCTTCTAAGGGCTTTACCCAAACTTGTATGCCATTTTCTTCCAATAAAAGCCTTCCGCCTTTACCAAGTGGGTCTTGGTTTATCTCAATAACTTCATCGTTCGATAAAAGATTAAGGGTGAAAGCATCAAGTTGTTCAATCGGACAGCCAATGAGTAGGGGAGCTGCCAATAAGCTAAAAATACTCACGTGGCTGTATTGTTCGTCGGGCGTTAGGCGGGTGTCATGCATGATTGGGCCAATTGAAACCTTACCAACAATCATCATGTCGGGGTCAGCCCAATGCCCATGTCCTGTATATGGTGACCATTTATCGAGCGAGAAAGTATTAAGAAAAAGGCTCGTCCAGCTATCTTTAATGTCAGGCCCTGTTCGGTACATATTCGTTAGTCTTACCCAATCGTTTACTTTCTCAAAAGGAGCATTATTTGAAATACTATACACAATATCACGCCCCGATTGCTTCAAGGCAGTAGCCATGCGTTCGGTAGAATTTACATCAATACGCCAATCGTATTTCAAGAAATCGGTTCCCCAATCGGCCATTTGCTTGGCATCGACCGTTTCAAATCTATATTTTGCAATGTGGTTAAACGCTCTTCTATCAACCATGATATACTGATGAGATTCGCCACCTCTTTCAAAATCAGATGAAGCTCCCACGTAACCACCATAGCTCGAAATATAGGGAGTAGAATAAAGCCCTACTTTTAAGCCAAGAGAGTGAATATAGTCGAACATTCCTTTTATGTCAGGGAATTTTTCGTTGGGTTGTAGTGCTAAATTTGGGCCACCACGTACGCCTTGCCAAGCATCGTCGATGTTAATATATGTCCATCCGTGGTCACGTAAACCCATTTTTACCATTGCGTCGGCTGAGGCTATCACTTTATCTTTATCAATCTCTGCCGCCCACGAATTCCAACCGTTCCAACCAATAGGTGGCGTAAGGGCAATGGTATCACCTATCTTGATAGTTAATGATTTGCTGGCTACCCCAAATTTGTTTTGTGCTTTGAGTGTCGTTTGATACGTGCCACGTTCGCTTACTTTACCTGTTATAATACCTGTTTTTTTGTCGAGGAGAAGTCCTTTTGGAAGGTTAATGGCCGAAAAAGTCATTGGCCGTTCGCCAGTGGCAGCTATTGTGTAGAGAAATGGATTGTTGGGCGTAGCTCCGAAAAGCTTGGCCGAGTTTATCTGAGGTTTTTTGGCTGTTGGTGGCGTTAGAATATATTTTTCATCGTTGTTTACCACGTGTTCTGGCTTGGCATCGCCAATCATTTCCAACTGTGCATCAATCCAATTGCAGTAAGTTCGTTTGTTATTAATGCCCCCTACTTTATCGGTTACCAACAAGCCCAGTTGTTTGATTCCCGAAAGGTTTAAGTCAATTTTGATTGGGTCATCGCCAATCTTCATTTCTTTACTTGCAAAAAGCACTTTTCCATCGCCAACGACGTAGAATGTGAGGGCAATTTCTTTGTTTCCTAAATCATCGGCTCCAATCAATGCCGAAAAACGAGTAGCTTGTTTGTTTAATAAAAAAGCCAACACACAAGGCGATTGAGCCCCCAAACCTCTTGAATACTTCTTTCCGTTGATTCGCAACGTATCGTTTGAATAATTTTTCTTTGCTTGTACTGGCCGAAGACCTTCCGAAAATGTTTGAATCAATAAATCGTCCAACCATACGGTTTTGGTCTGTTGTGCCGAAATACTTGCATGCACGAAAAAGAAAAGAAGTAATAGAAGTTTGGGTATTTTAGACATGATTTAAGAATGAATTTATTGTAATAAATACTTTTAAAACCCTGCCTGAGTGTTGGCTTCTTTGCAAAAATTACTTCTCAAAATCAGTTTCGAGCAATTGTTTTTCGTTGAATAGTCCACCACCCGCAGGCTTTTTATCTCTTAGTTTTTTTACTTCGCTGGCCGCAATGTTTTTGCCATCTTTTGCAAAAGCATTTTGCGTGAAGCGAATGATATCAGCTATGTCTTCATCGCTTATATCTTTGTTATTGGCCAAACCAGGCATTTCGTTATTTAGCTGATATTGCTTTCCGTTTACAGTAATTGGGCCGCTCAAACCGTGCAATATAATCGAGGCTAATCTTTTCATTGAGCCATTGATATACTCTGAATCTTTCAATGGTGGAGCTAAATCTTGGATACCTTTTCCATCAGCACCATGACAAGTGGCACAAATTGAACGGAATAATTGTAATCCTCGGGTACGGTTATCAACGGCATTTTTCTCCTTCACAAAAATAGGATTCAACTCTTTTTTCTGATGATTATTAATCGCTAAAGTCAAGTTGCTTTTCAACAATGCTGATGGGTTCTGCGTATTAAGGTATTGCTCTTCTTTTCCGTCAAGACTACTCACGATTGCTTCTTGGAAAACTCGTTTATCGGCATATTTTTTTTCGATTTGAGCAAGCACTGGTAATAGACTATTATCGCCAGTTTTTAGCCAAGAATTTAATGAAAATGCCAAATAAAGGTCAATAGTCTCGTTGTTTTGTGCCAATAACTCATCGCTGATAGTTTTGATTTTGGCTATATTTGGAGAAGTAGCAAAATGTTCAGAAAGCCCCAAAGCATGAGCAATGGTTTCAGGCTGCTTTGATTTTGTCAAGACATCAGATACCGTTTTAAAAGTCAGAGCGTTCAGTCCATCGAGTACATAAAGAGCATGAATAGCCGTTGAATATTCGTTGTTGATTTGCGTAAGTGCCACCAAATCTTTAACGATTGAAAGGTCTTTTTTCTGAATCAATAATTGTTGAGCTCGGTCTCTCAACCAGCCATTCGGATGGCTAAGTAGAGCCACTAAATCTTTGGAGGTTGCTTTGGTTAGGTCTGGTATTACATGAAGTTTGCTTGATTTATTCACAACTTTCAAGATACGACCCGCATTTTGCAAAGTATCTAATTTTTTATTAGCCAACTGCTCGGTTAAATATTGAGAAATGTAAGCTTTATGTTGAATAATACCTCGGTGCATATCAACAATATACATAGCTCCATCTGGCCCATTAAA
The DNA here is from genome assembly GCA_023254245.1 of Emticicia sp. Taxonomy (GTDB): domain Bacteria; phylum Bacteroidota; class Bacteroidia; order Cytophagales; family Spirosomataceae; genus Emticicia. Next base: position 1,759 of record JALQYE010000185.1, on the reverse strand, counting down.
TAAATTGACAGGGCGGAAACCTTCATCGGTTGAAGCAATAAATTCTTTACCCGCAATGGCTTGATTAGCAACGGTTTGTGTGCTATTAAAACTCAAAGTGTTACGTTTGATAAGGTTGGCCTCTGGCACACAAACAAAGGCATTTTGATTGTAAGCTGCAGGGAATGCTCCACCTCTATAAATCAAAGGTCCGCAAGAGGCTGTCACTTCTGTCAGATATCCTCTTTCATCTAAAACCCCCTTTTGATACCCACGATTAACCGATGTTTGATGAATTGGAAAAACCTTATTGTTGGTTAATCTTTGTCCCTCTGCTGTCGAAGGCTTAAAGTATTTATTTCTTATAGCTTTGTTGGGCAAAACGTAGTCTCCTTGGAGTTGAACGCTGTTGTTGTTATAATAAAGTCTGCCGAAGTTATCATGTGTAATTCCCCATTGTCCACGATACGACGTTGGTTCTTTCAACCACTTCCCATTTTTTAGTTGATATCTGAAATTATAATTGGCGTTATAAATCCAGTTATCTACGTTCATCATCAAGCCATTTGATGAATGCTCTACATTCCCCCCTTCGGCATAGATTGGGTCAACAAGTGTTTTTTTGCCAGGTTTATCGCCTTTAATTTCTACAAACCAAAGCTTTGGGCCATCTGTATAAAGTAAACCTCCATAGACAAGAGCCATCGCACGCGGTAAAATGAGGTTATTTAGAAAAACTTTAGAATGGTCAACCACGCCATCTTTATCGAGGTCTTCAAGAATTGAAATTCGACCGTTGGGTTCGTCTTCGCCAATGCCTTCGAGGTTTGGCATATAGCCAATCATTTCTACAACCCACATTCGGCCTTTATTATCAAAGTCCATGCTCACAGGGGCTTTCAATAAAGACTCAGAGGCAATTACACTCAGTTCAAAACCATCTTCGATTTGGTAGCCTTCAAGCGAAACTTTGGGCTCTTTAAACGAAACGATTTTGAAACCAACAATAAAGATGGAAAGCATTAGTAATGAGACAAATGCAATTTTGAATGGTACTTTCGTATTCATATCTGTTAAGGTTTTTTAATGGTTTTGCGGAAACATGCGTAACATAATAACTCCATGATGACGGATGTTTGTTTTGAAAGAACCTTTAAATTTACCTAAATCTTTTTGTTGCCATATATCTCTTATTCGGAAATTGCCTTTTAGGTCAATTTTGTAGAAGTTTAGAGCAAAATTTGCGGATTTTTCATCACCCCAACGAAAATACGACTCTGGCGTTTTACCAAAATGGGCAATATTGAATAGCCCAACTGCATACGAACCATCTTCTAAGAGCTTAACCCAAATCTGTATGCCATCTTCATCAGAAACTAATCTTGCGGGTTTTCCCAATGGGTCTTGATTGATTTCTATTACTTCATCGTTTGTTAGTAGGTTTAGTGTAAAAGCATCTAATTGCTCAATCGGACAGCCAATCAGCAAAGGTGCTGATAGTAAGCTAAATAAACTCACGTGACTATACTGCTCATCGGGCGTAAGGCGTGTTGGGTGAAGTTCAGAGCCCGTTGTAACATTGCCCAGAATCATCATGTCGGGGTCGAGCCAATGGCCATGACCACCGTAGGAAGCCCATTTATCAAGCGTAAAAGCAGATAGATAAAGGCTCAACCAAGAATCTCTGATGTCGGGGCCTGTGCGGAAGGTATTGCTTAACTTTGCCCAATCTTTGGCATTTGAAAAGGGAGCTGAATTGGAAATACTGTAAACAATATCT
>JALQYE010000184.1 GCA_023254245.1 Emticicia sp. | reverse complement strand
AGTTTTTCTTTTTATCATCATAAAAAACTTCGGGAGCCCAAGAGTTTTTGGCGGTTGGTTCGTGTTCCATTACAGGTATGGCTTTTTGTTCCGACCAATTAAGCAAATCTTTCGAGGAAGCATATCCAATAATTTGGTCTTTCCAACCACTCGTCCATACCATGTGGAAAGTTCCATCTTTGGCTTGAATAATGCATGGGTCACGCATGAGTTTATCTTTGCCAATTTCGGGTTTCAGAAATGATTTCCCTTCGTTGAGGCTTTCCCATTTTAGGCCATCATTACTGTACGCAAAGTGTAAACCATCTTGACCGTTATCGGTGAAATAGGAAAATAAGTAAATGTCTTTTTGTGCAAAAACAAAATTTGATATGAAAAGTAGAAGTGAACCTATGATTTTTGATGAGGTCATGCTTTATCGGGTTGAATGCTTTTAAGGTCTAAAGAATTTAAAATTAGCCCGATTTTTGTAGTAAATCAATATTTATTATGGCTTATTTTACGCAAACGTTATCGGGAACGTTCCCGAAATGAAATTTCCGAAATGAAATTTTGAGAAACATAAAGAAGTTGGCGAGGAGTGAAGAAGGACTTTGGCAAATGTTTGTGAGATACCAAAGCCCTATTATTTCTTTTACCAAACTATTTCCATTTGCTGACCAGCAGCCAATGAAATGGTTTTGGTTTTATTGCCCGAAATCAAGGCAGCTTTACCGCCTTTTTTCGATGAAATGATTACTTTTTTTAGTGTTTTTTCATTCCATTCAAGCGAAACTTCAAAACCACCTCTGGCACAAATACCTTTTACTGAGCCATTAGCCCAAGCATCGGGTAGGGCAGGGAGTAGGCGAATCGTTTCTTCGTCAGATTGCACCAGCATTTCGGCAAAAGCGGCAGCTCCACCAAAATTACCATCAATTTGGAAAGGAGGATGTGCATCGAAAAGATTCGGATAAGTTCCTCCACCATTCATACCTTTTGGACGAATGGCATCGGGTTCAACGTAATTCAATAATTCACGAATCATTTTATAGGCATGGTTTCCGTCAAGCAGTCTTGCCCAAAGATTGATTCTCCAACCTTTGCTCCAACCAGTGGTTTCATCTCCTTTAATTTCAAGCGTTTTGCGGCAAGCATCAGCTAAAGCAGGGGTTTTTAGTGGCGAAATATGGTTTCCCGGGAAAAGTCCAAACAAATGCGATTGATGGCGGTGTTGAGGTTCCGCATCTTCCCAATCATAATACCATTCTTGTAGATTTCCTTTTTTACCGATTTGATATGGATAAAGTTTCGCCAAGGCTGTTTCGAGTTTTGCTCTAAACTCAGCATCTGTATTCAATATTTTTGACGCCTTGATGGTTTGAATAAAACACTCTCGAATCATGGCTAAGTCGGCAGCCCCGCCGTACATAGTTGCTCCTTTATAGCCATCGGGTGCGATGTAAATATTCTCGGGTGATGTTGATGGTGAAGTAATCAATTTCCCATTTTTATCTTCAACCAACCATTCTAAACAAAACTGTGCTGCCCCTTGCATTAGCGGATAGGCTTCGTTTTTCAAGAAGTTTTGGTCTTTGGTAAATATATAATGTTCCCAAAGGTGCGTGCTGAGCCATGCACCGCCCATATTCCAGTTTGCCCAACCTGGGTCGCCTTGGCCAAAGTCGCCGACTGGATTACTCATTGCCCAAATATCTGAGTTATGAGCAACTGCCCAGCCATTTACCCCATAAAATGTCTTGGCCGTAACTTTACCAGTGGTGGCTACATTCTTTATAAAAGCCATCATGGGTTGGTGCATTTCGCTGAGATTGGTATTTTCGGCAAGCCAATAATTTTCTTCAGCGTTGATGTTGGTGGTGTAGTTGCTGCTCCACGGTGGACGCATGAATGGATTCCAAATTCCTTGTAAGTTGGCTGGTACACCCATTGTGCGTGAACTACTAATGAGCAAATATCGGCCATATTGAAAATAAAGAATCTCTAAATTCTTATCTTCTTCACCTTTGGCGTAGCGTCTTAATCGTTCATCAGTTGGTAGATTCGGAGCGGTGGTTTTTCCTAAGTCTAAACTTACACGATTGAAGAATTTTTGATAATCGAGCAAATGAGCTTGTTTGATTTGGGCGAAAGTTTTGCCAAAGGCTTTGCTTAAATTACTTGCTGCAATGGCTTGGTTATTAAGACCTTGTGTGGCAGGGTTTTTATCAAAACCATTAAAACTTGTAGCAATCGAAACATAGATGACGGCCTCGGTTGCTTCTTTTACACCCAAAGTGCTATCGGTTGATACGATTGAGCCATCTGTATTTTTAATTTTAGCCAATGTAGTGAAGCGTGTGCCCTTATTTTCATCAAAAACTATTGGGTTTTCAACTCTTCTATAATTAGGTTCGGCCTTGATTGGGGCATAACCATTAGCTTGTAAAGTTTGCTTAGGCGTAGAAACTTTATATTTGAGTAAACTATTAAATTTTACATCAAAAGTCAAAGCTCCTTTTTTACTACTCGTTAGTTTTACAACCATGATTTGGTCAGGCTGCGAAACAAAGTATTCACGAGTATATTTGATACCGTTAATCTCGTAAGTAACTTTAGAAACCGCCTGTGCGATATTCAGTTCTCTGTAATAGTTAGAGTAAGTATCCACATTGGCGTGATTGATAAACATCGTACCAAGTGGTGCATAAGACTCCGAAAACTTCCCTTGTAATTGGCGTTGAAGTTTATCGGCTAATTTATAATCTTCGTTTTTGAGAGCCTCTCTGATTGCTGAAAGATTTTTGTATGCTTCTGGGTTCATATTGGCATTTACGGGTTCACCCGACCAGAGCGTAGCATCATTGAGATAAATCTTGTCAGACTTTACACCACCAAAAACAGTTGCACCGAGTTTTCCATTACCCAATACGAGTGTTTCTTCAAAATACTGAGCGGGTTGTTTATACCAAAGTGTGTTAGTTGATTGAGCGAAGGTTTCGCAGGAAAGCATTAATAAAATTAGTGCTTTCAGATGATTTTTTAACATAATATTGGAGTAGGATTGATTTTTTTGTAAATATAAAAAAACACACTTAAATAACATCTGATATTTGAGTTATTGGGTCTATATATCTACATTTGTATATATTTGTTAAAGAATGTTAATTACTAAAAAAATATCTGTTTAAATCTGCAACTTTGTACTACGTTTTTGCATCTTATATATGTAATACATTCTAAAAGCCATTTATCAGACTTTTCGACCTTTCGTCAGAAAAAAAGGAAAATAAAAGGTACTATGTATTGCATAATACTAAATAAAACACATATCTTTGTATTGTCAATCAGATAATGAGTTCAGACACGCAAAACTCAACAATTATGAAAAAGCTATTATTACTTCTTGCAATCACTTCAATCAGTTTTGGTTCAATGGCTATGGGTTTTCCGCACAATACCTATGAGCAGCAACGTACTTTGAGTAAGAATATCAAGCAAAAGAATATTGTTAATGAACTTGAGAGCTCAATTAAAGTAAATCTTGAAAGTATCACAAGCATCAAAGAAGATACCAACATTCAAGAATCGTTTGTAGAGATGTTGACTAATTATGTAGTCGAGTTTTTTACTGAAAAGCTATTTGGCAAGAGTGTAGCAAAATGCGAAATTTTGAAAGAAACTAAAAACGAATGTTTGGCTATCAAACAAGAATTTGAATACTATTTAATTGGGTAATTTGTGGAACGAAGCTTGGTTTCGTTCAGAAAGATTTATATACGGTTTAGTTAGGGTTTAGAAAAAGGCTTGATTCGTTTGAACCAAGCCTTTCTTATTTTCTCTTTAAGGAAGTCTTCGCTCAAAGCGAAGACTTCCTTTTATATGCGATAATTACTATTGAAACAACGGATAGTTTTTCATCCAGTTGTTGATTTCTCCTCTAACATTAGCAATTTTCGTTGCGTTATCGTGGTTCATCAATACCTCATCAATCAAATCAACGATGCGAATCATATCAGCTTCTACCAAACCACGAGTAGTCATGGCCGAAGCTCCTACACGCATACCCGAAGTAGTCATGGCCGATTTATCATCAAACGGAACCATGTTTTTGTTTACCGTAATATCTGCTTGAATCAATGAATTTTCGGCAATTTTACCAGTCAAGTTTTTCGGACGTAAGTCAATCAACATCAAGTGATTATCAGTTCCGCCAGAAATAACTTTGTAGCCACGGTTCATGAATTCTTGTGCCATTACTCTGGCATTTTTCTGAACCTGCACTTGATAGTTGTAGAATCCTTCGGTCAAAGCTTCGCCGAAAGCAACTGCTTTAGCTGCAATGATATGCTCTAATGGGCCACCTTGTGTTCCTGGGAAAACACCAGAATCTAATAAAGATGACATCATTCTGATTTCACCCTTTGGCGTTGTAATTCCGAATGGATTCGGGAAATCATTACGCATCATGATTACCCCACCACGCGTACCACGAAGGGTTTTGTGCGTAGTTGTAGTCACGATATGGCAGTGGTCGAATGGGTCGTTTAATAAACCTTTCGCAACCAAACCTGCTGGGTGAGAAATATCAGCCAACAAGATTGCACCGATTGAATCGGCAATCTGGCGAAGACGAACATAATCCCAGTCACGAGAATAAGCCGATGCTCCACAAATAATCATTTTCGGACGCTCACGGTGAGCAGTTTCTTCCACTTTATTCCAGTCGATTAGACCAGTTTCTTCTTCAACACCATAGAAGAAAGGTTGGAAGTATTTTCCTGAAATATTTACTGGCGAACCGTGCGAAAGGTGTCCACCGTGGGCAAGGTTAAAGCCTAAGATTTTATCACCAGGTTTCAAGCATGCCACAAAAACTGCCATGTTTGCCTGAGCTCCAGAGTGTGGCTGAACGTTTGCCCAAGTAAGATTAAATAATTGTTTGAGACGGTCGATAGCGATTTGCTCAACTTGGTCAACTACCTCACAACCACCATAATAGCGTTTGCCAGGGAGACCTTCAGCGTATTTATTTGTCAAAACACTACCTGCCGCTTCCATCACCTGTGGCGACACGAAGTTTTCAGAAGCAATCAATTCGATGCCATGTAATTGGCGATTGTTTTCTTTCGTGATTAAATCAAAGATTTGCGTGTCACGAATGATGGAAGTTTCTACAGACATTTTTAGTTATCAGTTATCAGTAAACAGTTATCAATACTTTGTTTCTATGCTGAAATAAAGTGTAAAATTAACTGATAATTAATAGAAGATGAATTTTTGACAAAATAATATTTGGCAGACTTTGAATTATTGAGAAGTTTCTTGGTAAAGTTATATTTTTAGTGTTCAGTTTACAGTAGGCAGTTTACAATCCTCAGTCTTCAATGGGCAATCAAATCTAAATATGTTCTACTGCAAACTGCCCACTAAAGACCGTAAATTATCGCACAAACGTGCTTTCTTTCAGCATTTTCTCTAAAACATCGCAGCTTGATACATACGAAAGTTCGGTTTGGTAGTTACCACCGTTAATAATGAAAACCCTTGGATGTGCCTTGAAAAATGCTTTTTTATAGGCATCGGCCAGCGTTTCTAAGCCAATATCAAGGCGTTTTTCATTGATTTCGGCTTCGCTGTATTCTTGTAATGATTCTTTCTGCCAGTAGCTGCGTGAGAGTTTTTTTTCTAAATCAGGAATCGCACATTTTAGATTGGCATCTAATTGCAAACGATAAACCTTTACTTTGCCAAATGAGAATATATTGAGAGACTCATTTTTGATGGTATTATTGGGAGCTCTACCACGAAAATTCCCTCGACTTGCATTTATTCTATTTATATGATGAGGCAATAATTTCCCGTCTCTAACAGCTTGCGTAATGAGTGAATTAATATCACTTTCTTCTGTGGGAAACGAACTCGAAAAAATATCAAGAACGATACTATTATTCAATATCGAATTATTGAAGTTTTGCTCTGTAAAGAAAAATATACGCCTATCTTTTGAAGAATTTTGAAAATCTCTGCCCGAAAGCCCAATCAAATTTTCATCGGGATATCCATTATTTTCGATGATTTTGACAATAGAGTTATAGACATGATGTTGATTTTTTGAAAATATCTCGTTATTGATTTTTCGTAAACTATCCTGTTGAAGTTTGAGTTTTCCAGTTAAATTATTGAAAAAATAAAGACTATCCATAAAACTGTTTATTCTAACGGCAATCGTTGTATCTTTTCCATTCATTTTGGTAGTAAATGTTTGAGGAAAATTCTGATTTTTTGCAAAATATTCTCTCAAATCTGCGGTTAATGGAGTAAATATAGTTTTAGTACTCAAGGCATAAATTTTATTCAAACTATCTCTCAGTTCTCGATTGATACTGGGCTTTACCTGCTTCATTTGGCTCTCAAATTTGCTCCATGTTTTACAGGTATCGGCTACGTAATGGAAGAAAACATCTTTTCGCAAACTATCCGAAGGATAACCTTTTTCTACGATTTTCTCCAAATAATCAAAAACTGTATTCATTTTGCCGACCATTGCGGCACAAATAGCGGCATTATAATAATCTTTGGCGAAGGGCTTTTTTACATTATCGAAAGCGGCTTTGTAATAATCGAGAGCTTCGTAATAATTGGTGTCAACAATGGCCAGTTCAGCCGAATTAATGATGGGGTGATAGATGCGAGTAAAATCGCCTTGTGCAAACAAGGAGCCTCCTAAGCGAAACGTCGTACCGTTCCATTGAATGAATAAGGAGATAAGTAATAGTAATATTTTCTTCATAAATGTGGAGCAAATTTTTAGTTTGCCGTGGTATTTAGAGCTAAATATATTTAAAAATAGAAAAACCCGCCCAACTCTGGGCGGGTTTTAAGATATATTAACAAATATCTTAGGATAAGAATTTAAGATTCATGGCATACAGCCCCGAGAAAATAGCGGCGTTTATTAAAGCCATAACTCCGATGCCCCAACCCGCAGCACCGCCCATGATGAAGATTGGAGCAATAATACCAATCGCATTGCCCGCAAGATATACCCAAAAGCCTTTTTTGCGGAGTCCCCACATCCAGATAGCTCCTAAAATAAGTAAAATACTCGAAATCAAAGACATTACGCCCGAAGTCACTAAGGTATCTTTCTGAATAAGTTTATTAGCTTCTTCTTGTGACTCTTCAATTTTTTCGAGGTCTTTTTCCGACATATATTTCGAAAACATATCCATCACCATTTCGTTGGCTTGTTCTTTACTCTCAATTACTTTATCGGGTGTGAAAATATTCGGAATTGCTCCATAAAATTTGTAGGCATTCCAGACGAGTGTCAGTACGCATAAAATCGTCAGAAGCATCGGACGAACAGATGTTTGATTTTCTTCAAATGGATTTTGCATTGTTTTATGTTTTAGGTTAAAGGTCTGACGGTACGTCTGACCAATGAGTTTTACGGTTTATTTGCTCGAAAATTACTAATTACCGAAAGTATGATGTACAAAAATATGATTAACGGTATAGCAACAAATTGCAGAGCCACTAATAAAATGATGGAAAGTATCAAGAAAATGTACTTGATTTGGTTAGAAGCCCAAGAAAAATTCTTGAATTTGAGTGCAAACAAGGGTATCTCCGAAATCAGTAAATAACTCATGATGAGCGTGTAGGAAATCAGAAATGCAGAATTAAGAATTAAGAATTTATATTCGGGATTGAACTCTAAAATTAATGGAAATGCTGCGACTACAAAGGCATTGGCGGGCGTTGGCACTCCAATAAATGAATCAGATTGACGGGTATCAATATTGAATTTTGCCAAACGTAAACACGAAAAGAGTGCTAAAGTAAATCCGATATAAGCCAAAGTTGGTAAATGTGTCTGCGAAAGAAGATTTGAGGGAACGAAATCAGCTAAGACACTATTTTGTGTAGTTGAAAGTTGAATTAATTTGGTAACAATAAAGGCTGGCAAAACGCCAAATGTAACCATATCAGCCAAAGAATCGAGCTGTTTCCCAATTTCAGAATGTTGTTTGAGCAAACGTGCCACAAAACCATCCAGAAAATCGAGAATTCCTGCAATAAATATTAAGTAAGAAGCCCAAAGCAGGTTTCCTTCAAAAACAAAAACGATACCCAAGCATCCACAGAGTAGATTGCCGAGCGTCATGATATTTGGAATAGTAAATAATTTCATAAAATTGTAGGACAAGTTTCTAACTTGTTCGATTGCGTCAATAATATTTATAAAGAAAACAATTCAGAGAATTGTTCTACAAAAATGGATTCGTTTTTCGCTCATAGCCAATAGTGGTAGGGTCGCCATGACCGCTATAAACTTTATAATCATCATCAAGCGTCAAGAACTGTGTTTCGATGCTGTGAATCAAAGCTTCGTGGCTACAAAATGGGAAATCTGTACGTCCAACGCTTCCTCTGAAAAGCACATCGCCACCAATCACAAATTTCTGTGCATGATTCACAAAAGCCAGATGTCCAGGAGCATGACCAGGCACGAAACGTATTTCAAGTTCTGAATTTCCGAAGAAAATTTTGTCATTTTCATCAATAAACGCATCAGCTTCTACGGGTTCAAAACCCCTAATACCCCACATTCGACAACGGTTTTCTACATCAGCCAAAATCGGGACTTCGTTTTTGTGAATATACATCTTCACACCAAATTTACGCTTTACATAAGCAGCCCCAAAAACGTGGTCGAGGTGGCAGT
>JALQYE010000183.1 GCA_023254245.1 Emticicia sp. | reverse complement strand
CCAGAGTACGCTCTGAGTATTGTACACGGAAAAATGGGTTGGAAAGAAAAAGACTACGAAATGCAGCGTTTCAAGAATAAAGAAACCGAGATTTTGGTAGCAACAACGGTTATTGAGGTAGGCGTTGATGTGCCAAATGCCTCGGTGATGCTCATTGAAAGTGCCAATCGTTTTGGGCTTTCGCAGTTGCACCAGTTGCGTGGACGTGTAGGACGAGGAGCGGAGCAATCGTATTGTATTCTGATGACCGACCATAAGTTGGGCAAAGATACTCGCCTCCGAATTGATACGATGGTGAGAACCAATAACGGTTTTGAGATTTCGGAAGTAGATTTATCGCTTCGTGGGCCAGGCGATATGGCTGGTACACAACAAAGCGGAATGCTCGACCTAAAAGTGGCAGATTTGGCCAAAGATGGGGAGATTCTGAAATACGCACGTGAAGCAGTTATGGAAATTCTGGACAACGACCCCGAACTCGAATCAACCGAAAATCAGCCTATTAAGCAACACGTGAGTGCTTTACGTAGTAATGAAACCAACTGGAGTCGGATTAGTTAATTGATTTCAGAAAAAATATAAAAATAACGTTTAAGCAATAAAATGACTCAATATACCCCAGTAGATTCATCCGTTATAGATTTGGTTGGCTACGATGCAAGTTCTAAAACCCTCGCAATTAGGTTTATTGATACTGGTTTTAGTTATGAGTATTATGATGTGCCGACGCAAGTTTATGAACAATTGATGGAAAGTAGTTCTAAAGGAATTTATTTGCGTAACTGCATAATGGATTGTTATGAGGTTTCGAATGAACCCAAACGAAATTTGTTTAAGCCTTTTATGGGTGAATACAAAATTACTGAAATGCCCGATTTTGATGATACATATCTAAATATGGACGGCGACCCAACATTTATTATTAATGAAAATGGAAGTGGCGAGTTTCATTTTGGCGTAATTACAGGAAATTTTGAAGGTAAAGTCAAAGAAAAAGACGGCAAAGAAATCTTCTCTTTTAGATGGACAGGGAATAATGAAGCCGATGATGCCGCTGGTACGGGTTGGCTTTTGATTGATGATGAAAATGAAGGCATAGAAGGTGAAATTCGTTTTGAAGACGGAGACGATAACTACTTTTATGCTTATAAAAAATAGTATGCCATCAAAAGGCGAAAACAAATCCCATGCAATACTTAAAACATCAAAAATTTGCCAATGTCGAAATGTTTCGGTTTGGTTATTCGCCTATTGGTAAGCCGTGGTTGAGTGTTTATTGTTACCTAATTGATAATGTGCTGATTGACACCGCACAAACCAACTGCCAAGAAAAAGTAATGAAAACCTTTCAAAATAAGCAAATTGATAAGATTTTACTTACGCACTGGCACGAAGACCATTCGGGCAATACGGCTAAGCTGGCTAAACTTCACAATGCCCAAGTGTATGCTCACCCATTCACGCAAGAGAAACTCCGTCAAGGTTTTGATATTTTGCCCTACGAAAAATTACTTTTCGGAAAAATAAAGCCATTTCGAGGGAAAATGTCCGATTTTGAAGCCATTATAGAAACGCCGAATCATAAACTTTTACCCATTTTTACGCCAGGCCATGCCGAAGACCACACAATTTTTCTGGAAAAAGAAAACGGCTGGCTTTTTTCGGGTGATTTGTATGTGGGCGTAAAAATCAGAGTTTTTCGGAAAGGAGAGCAGTTTTGGCCGCAAGTGGAGGCATTTCGTAAGGTATTGACTTATGATTTTGATGTCTTGTTTTGTGGGCATCATCCACGATTAAAAGATGGTAAAAAAATGTTGGCTCAGAAACTCCAATATTTTGAAGATTTTGGAGGAAAAGCACAGTATTTTCAACAAAAAGGCTTGAATACGAAAGAAATTATGAAGGCCATGCGGTTTCGGGAAAATTCTTTACTAAAACTTTTACTCTCGAATGATGTTTCAGTAGAATATATGATTGAAGCGGCACTAATTAAATAAAAATTTGTAATTTACTGATAAGATAATTAGTAGCTTCAATTATATATTATTCATTGTGCGTTAGCACGTATTTTCTCTAAACTAAAAAAAAACAAAGCTATGAATCGTAGAAATTTTATTCAAATATCGGGCTTAACCCTTGGAACATTGGCTCTTTCGGGTAAGAGCTTACTGGCAAGTATGTTGGCCGAAAACCCTTACAAAATGCGAGAGTTACGTGGCGGAGTAGGGGTTTTTACCGAACGTGGCGGCACAATTGCTTACTTAAATACTAAAAAGGGCTTTGCGGTGGTTGATTCGCAATTCCCTGACCAATCAAAGCATTTGATTGATGAATTGAAAAAGCTTTCTGAAAAACCAATTCAACTGTTAATCAATACGCATCACCACGGTGACCATTCGGGCGGAAATATTTCTTTCAAAGGCTTGGTCGAACACGTCGTTGCTCACGAAAATTCGTTGAAAAATCAGAAAGAAACGGCCCAAAAGCAAAAAACAGAAGATAAACAATTGTATCCAGATGTTACGTTTTCGGATACTTGGAAACAAAAAGTAGGCAAAGAAAGCATCAAGGCTCATTATTTCGGTGCAGGACACACAAACGGCGATAGTTTTATTCATTTCGAACACGCCAATATAGTTCACACGGGCGATTTGGTTTTCAATCGTCGTTACCCATTTGTTGACCGTGCGGCTGGGGCATCAATCAAAAGCTGGATTTCGGTGCTTGATAAAGCCCTATCAACTTTTGATAATGAAACTCTTTTTGTATTCGGTCATGCCTTCGACCCAGAAAAAATTACAGGAACAAAAGAAGATATTAAAGTTTTTCAAAACTATCTAAGCCAACTTCTCGTATATACCGAAAAGGAAATAAAATCGGGTAAAACAAAAGAAGAGTTTCTTAAAACAACAGCAATTCCAGGTGTTACCGAAATGCAAGGAGATGGTATACAGCGAAGTTTGCAAGCTGCTTACGAAGAAATGAGTAGTTTGTAAGTTTTGGCATAGTGGTCAGATTAGAAGAAGTTTATTTCCTAAACAGTATCCCAACCCAAAGAGTTTACCTATTATGAATATAATACTTCTATTAATTTCGAACCGTTATGAGCAATGGTATGAATAGTGAAAAAAAAAGTCTTTGGGCTGAAAGATGGGTTCCAATTGTTATTGATGTTGAAGGTGTCGAAAACCCACCCCGTTATGAAGTATCAAACTTTGGTCGTTTGAGAAGCTTTCAGAATAATGAAAAAGGTGAGGTAATTAAAGGTTCTGTCATTCAAGGGTATAAATCTTTAAATATTCGACTTCCCAAAGGAAAGTCATTTAATCGGTATGTACACAAGTTGGTAGCTGAGACATTTGTTTCTAAACCAAGCATAGACCATAAATTTGTGATACACCTTGATTTTGACAAACAGAGTAATCATTTCGAAAACCTCAAATGGGTTACAAAAGATGAGATGGTTGCACACAACCGAGAAAATCCAGCAGTTATAAATAAGCCAATACCGAAGCGTACGAAAAATTATAAATTAACCGAAACAAAGGTTAAAATGATTAAAAAGATGCTTCAAAACGAAAGTACACGCCTAAAGATGATAGCCAAACAGTTTGGTATAACGCATACGCAACTGAATCGTATTCGTTCGGGCGAAAACTGGGGCTACGTTACGATTGATTAAATTTATGCATTAAATAATGCCCATTTGCTTCAAGATTTTTGTCGTTATTTCGATGCGTCTTGAAGCAAATTCGGGCATTTGCTTTGCTTCGGGTTTCTGCATTCGTAAAGCGAAAAAATAAGCATTATCCTTCTTTTCAACATATCCCACAAACCAGCCAATATCTATTTTATCGACTGTTGCCATTCCTGTTTTGGCTCTTAGAATATAATCATTGGTTTGTTCATGCACCATGATTCGTTTCGTGATTTCAAACGTACGTTTTGAGAAAGGCAATTTTTCTTCGTAAAGTCTTTTCATAAACTCCAGTTGGTTTTTTGGCGAAATCTTCAAGCTGTTTCCTAACCAAAACTGCGTCAGTCCGCCACTAATATCTTTATTTCCGTAGTCACAGGCTTTGAGGTATTTTGTATAATTTTTTTTGCCAATTCTTCGAGCCAATCCTTGATAAAACCAAACCGTTGAGTTTTTGTAGGCTTCGGTTAGGTTATGGTCTTTGTCCCAAACAGGTAGCCAGCGTTTTTCTCCGTCCCATTTTAAAACCTCATTTTCATCTTTAATCGCTCCAACTTCCAAGGCAATCAATGAGTTCGGAATCTTAAATGTTGAGGCGGGTGAGGTGGCTCGCACAAAATCTGCTTTATCGCTTACTTTATAGGTTTTTGCTTTATAATCATACAGAAAAAATCCGCCTTCGAGGTCGTATTCTTTGAAATACTGACTAAAATCGACCACAGTTTGTGCCGAAATGCTTAAAACTGAACAAATAAAAAGGCTGACAAAAAAGATTTTTTTCATTGCTTGGCGAAAGAAGGTTAATTTTGATGAAATGTTTACAAATATAGATAGCAAAATCAAGAGTTTCCCTGCCAAGTATGGATTCTTCTGATAAAATTTTGCTTTAAATTTTAAGAGTTTACTATGAAATATCACCGAGTTTTAGTCGAAGCCATCGTTTTTGCTCTGCAACAGATTTTTAACGAAAATCGACAAGCCGATAAGGTTATTGAGCAGGTTTTGAAATCAAATAAAAAATGGGGGAGTCGAGACCGAGCCTTTATTGCCGAAAACACCTACGAAATTGTGCGTTGGTGGCGTTTGCTAAAATTTGTGGCTAATATTAATTGTGTGAGAGTAGAAGAAGAAGCCCTGTTTTGGCAAATTTTTGCCGCTTGGCGAGTTATTCAAGGCGATAAACTACCTGAATGGACAGAATTTAAAGCAGTAAATACCCAACAAGTTTTAGCTCGAAACGAAGAAGCAAAAAATGTAAGAAAAGTTAGGGAATCAGTACCCGACTGGATAGATGCCATTGGCGAAGAAGAATTGGGCGAAAATTGGGAAGCTGAGCTTCATGCCATGAATTTCCAAGCTCCCGTTGTTTTACGAACCAACACACTCAAAACGAATAAATTAGACCTAAAAAAATCGTTCAAAGAAATTGGTATCGAAACCGAGACCCTACCTACCGTGCAAGATGCTTTGGTATTGCCCAAACGAGCGAATGTTTTTTCGACCGAACTTTTCAAGAAAGGCTTATTTGAAGTGCAAGATGCAGGAAGCCAGCTCATTGCCGAATATCTTGATGTGCAGGCAGGTATGCGAGTAATTGATGCCTGTGCGGGTGCGGGCGGAAAAACGCTTCATTTGGCAACTTTGATGGAAAACAAAGGCCGAATCATAGCCATGGACGTAGAAGACTATAAACTTGCCGAACTCCAACGCCGAGCTAAACGCAATGGTATTGGCAACATCGAACCCCGACTCATTGAAGCAAAAACTATCAAACGCCAAAAAGAAACCGCCGACCGCCTTCTGCTCGATGTGCCGTGCTCGGGCTTAGGTGTTTTACGCCGAAACCCCGATGCAAAATGGAAATTGAAAAAAGATTTTTTGGAGAAAATTAAGCAAACTCAAGCCGAAATCATTACCAATTACTCGAAAATGCTCAAACATGGTGGTAAAATGGTATATGCCACATGTAGCATTTTGCCATCAGAAAGTGAAGAACAAGTACAAAAATTCATCGCTCAAAATGCTGAGTATAAATTAATTGAAGAAAAACGTACCTCGCCAGCCAAAGATGGTTTCGATGGTTTTTATATGGCTTTAATTGAACGTTTGTAGGACAGGTTTTCAACCTGTCTTTTTTCTGTACCAAGTTTATTCCTATATTTGACCAACAAATTCAACGCTATAAAACATACCTATTCAACAAAACCAAACTATGAAATACATAGCATCTATCGACCAAGGCACAACCAGCACTCGCTGCATCATTTTTGATAAAAAAGGAAACATCGTTTCGGTCGGACAAAAAGAACACGAGCAGATTTACCCAAAACCAGGTTGGGTTGAGCACAATTCGGAAGAAATCTGGAAAAATACGCTTGAAGTAATTGCTAAAGCAAGAATTAATAAAAATATCAAGGTTGAAGACATTGCCGCTTGCGGAATAACGAACCAACGAGAAACCGCCGTAGTTTGGAACAAACGAACAGGAAAAGCCTACTACAACGCCATCGTGTGGCAAGATACTCGTGTGGGTGATACCGTAAATGCACTTACAAAAAGTCACGGTTCACAATTTTTTCAAGACCGTACGGGTTTGCCTTTGGCAACGTATTTCAGTGGTTTAAAAATCAAATGGATTCTCGATAACGTAGCAGGTGTGCGTGAAGATGCCGAAAAAGGCGAAGCAATTTTCGGAAACATGGATACGTTTTTGATGTGGAACCTTACGGGCGGAGTCAAAGGTGGTTTGCACATTACCGATGTTACGAACGCCAGTCGAACGCAATTAATGAACCTCAAAACTGTTCAGTGGGATGCCGAATTGGCCGCAATCATGAACATTCCGCTACAAATGTTGCCTAAAATAGAGCCAAGTAGCAAAGTTTATGGCAAAATCGTATCTGATGCCATGAACGGTGTGCCGTTGGCAGGTATCTTGGGCGACCAACAAGCCGCTCTCGTTGGACAAACTTGCTACCAACCAGGCGAAGCAAAAAATACCTACGGCACTGGCTGTTTTATGTTGATGAACACAGGTACAGAAATCGTTCCGTCGAAAGCTGGTTTGCTCACAACCGTTGCTTATCAATTTGAAAATCAACCAGTTCACTACGCACTCGAAGGCTCGGTGGCTATTGCGGGAGCATTAGTACAATGGCTGCGTGATAACATGGGCATGATTGAGAAAAGCACCGATGTAGAAGCACTTGCCAAAACCGTTGATGATAACGGTGGAGCGTATTTTGTTCCTGCCTTTTCGGGGCTTTATGCACCCTATTGGAAATCTTCGGCTCGTGGCGTAATTGCAGGGCTAACTCGTTATGTAAACAAAGGTCACATCGCTCGTGCAGTTTTGGAAGCCACAGCTTACCAAACCCGTGATGTACTGGAAGCGATGGAAAAGGATTCAGGCATTGAAGTTTCATCGCTCAGAGTTGATGGAGGAATGGTTGTCAACGAATTATTGATGCAGTTCCAGTCGGATATGCTAAAAGTGCCAGTTATTCGCCCAAAAATGATAGAAACAACTGCTTTGGGAGCTGCTTATGCCGCAGGTTTGGCCGTTGGTTTTTGGGCAAACTTAGATGATTTACTACAAAATTGGGGCAAAGACAAAACATGGAAACCAAAAATGAAAGCCGCCGAACGCAAGAAATTATATACAGGTTGGAAAAAAGCAATCAAGCGTTCGTTTGATTGGGAGAAGTAATGAAAGTAACTTTTATATTTCAAAAAAGCCGTCTTTTGAAGATGGCTTTTTTGTTTATATTTGGAAAAATTTTAAACACACAAATCAATATTTAACTTATGAAATTGAAAATTACTCTTGCTGTTTTACTTTTTTTATTCGTTTCTTATTTTTCAAAAGCCCAAACAAATTGCTTACAATATATAAGTATTCAATGTGGTGAAAATCTTTTAATAAGTGCAAGTTATGGAAGTACATTGTCGAAATATACTGCTTGTAAAGGTTCTCCTGTCAAATTATCAATGAATAGTTATCAAACTGGTGGGACTATTAGATGGATTAAAGATGGAAAAATTATTGATAATAAAAGCGAATATGTTTTACAAGTTGAAGAAGATGGAACATATTATGGTGAGATAATAACGACTAATTGTACTTTTAGAACCCCTCCTATTGAATTACTATTTACACCTACGATATTACTCACATCTTTTAACTTTAGTGTTAATAACGATATTTGTTTGGGAGGAAAAACATATATGCAAGTATATAATAATTCTATTTATAGCTCTTTTGTAAATTATCAATGGTTAAAAGATGGGAAGGAAATACCTAATGCGAATAAGTTTGAATATGAAGCAACTTCTCCTGGGGTATATATTGTTCGAGGTTTTGTTAAGGGGTGTTCAATGCAAAGTAACCCAATAACCGTGAAGTTAGTGGATTGGAAAAATAGAGAGGTATCAACAAGATATGTATATACAAGAGGAGTTGTTGGAGATAAGGGTAAATTAAAAGATACAATTTATGCGTGTTTAGGGACTAAGTTTCAAATTTATCAAGATGAAGGCAATGATTATCAATGGTATTTGGATAATTCTCCAATAGTATTAGAAAAGTCTAATAGAGGGGGGTGGTACATTCAGCAACCAGGCAAATATTATGCGAAATTCACATCAAGGGGAGGTTGTGATGCACAGACGAAAAGTTACCAAGTTGTTTTTACGAGTAATTTGCCAAAAACAAGGCTTGACATATCACCGACGGTGGGTAGATGTGATGAAATAACGATTGTTAATAGTTTTGGAAATATTGGAGTGAATGAAGATGATTTGAACCTTGATGGTCAAGATTACTCGAAAAAGATTCAGTGGTATAATAATGGTATAAATTTAGGAGGTGGAACACCGATTAGCTATATGCCATATATTTTACAAAGGGGAAAAAGTAAAGGTGTTTATATTGCAAAGTTTAAAGCAGGAGGTAGATGCGCAATTACTTCAAAATGCCGGAATCCTTGATAATGAGAGCTTTGTTGAAAGAATGATACTGCGTTTAGTAGTTCAGCAACTGAAAAATAAAT
>JALQYE010000182.1 GCA_023254245.1 Emticicia sp. | reverse complement strand
CAAGCTACGATATCAAGGTCGATGGAGAAATGGCAATGGCTTGGACACCCTATGAGTTTTACGTCAACGATAAATTTAATCATTGTGGAGTAGATATGTTTACGATGATAAAAACCGACAAAGGTTGGAAGGTTGTAAGTATTATAGATACTCGCCGAAAAGAAAATTGTGTGAAGTAACGACAAGCCTATTGGCTACGGATATTTACTAAAAAAAATCTTAAGAGCAAAGGTGCCCTTACGCCTACATAGTAAGTTTCCAGTTAAGGTTTTCAAGAGAAACTGTCTTGCTGAGGTTATACACTCCACCAAAGACATTTACGAAGGCTAAGAAAATGTAGTTTTGTGTTTGCGACGAGAATACGTGAATTTTGAATTGTCACAAAGCTCTACTTCTTGCCCCCCCTGTTGGCTGATTACTTTTTCTGGATTAATTAGTACGCCTTTATTGATTCGCTGGAAATCTTGAAAAACACTTTGCCAGTAACTAAGACTGTAGCTGACAATGAGCTTCTTCCCGCAGTCAAATTTGACTTCATTATATGGCTCTTGGCCAAGATGCTTGATGTAGAGAATATTTTGGTGTTCGGCTAATTTAATGAGCCTTGTATTACGCCGTGGTCTATTGGTTTTCATATTGCCTGTGTGTTCTTAATTTTTACTTTTTGAGTTTTTGAATGCACAAACATAGGAAGGTGGTTTAGGGGTATACCCTCGTTTTTTTCCTAAACTTGAACAAATTTGATAGCTATTGGCTTTGCCATTTTCTTTACAAATATTTATTTATATTACATGACGGGCAATAGGAGTGCGGGTTCTACACCGTGAATGGTTTAGAAAATTATACGTGAATGGTAAGTATGATTACGTGAAAGAGTTGAGCAAAAAGCGAAAAATATGACGTATGAAGACTTTTTTAGGAAGAATTAGAGTTTGTTAGTAAAAAAATATACCAAGAAAATACGTTTTCTCAGTGTAATCTTGAATTGATTAGTAGGTTTAATTAGTAGGTTTAATTAGTATATCCTTGACTATATCCTTGAAAAACTGTGCCTTTGGTGCTTCAAAAGCTATTCTGTTCCACCATTGTCACTTGAGTAGTAGTAGTGATTGCCTAAATAGTTTCGGAGGCTTGGAAAATTGTAGGGCCAGTTGCTTTATTATCGAATGTACTTATCAAAATCAATATTGCTGGGCAAGGTGTACTGTTTTAATTGAGTTTTGTTTTGAAAATAGTGCGTCCGTTAGTGGCTACTGCAACCATGTTATCAGAAGAACAATAGTGTGCCAATAGCTCCATTATCAATTAAATTAGCCTGTAGTAGATGTCAATAATGAAGCTTGTATTGCCATTAGTTGATTTCCAGCTACCACCACCAGTGCCTGTAGTGGTACTTCTTTCGCCTATATCTAAGCACCCAATTTGGAGATAGTCCGTTTTTATGAGACAATAAATATTATGAATATTTGTTCTTAACTCTCTGTGGCATGCAAATTACGTTTCGAGAATAGAAAAGACTCAATATGCGTTTTGAAGATAAATTCATCTACTGGTTTCTGTACATAAAATTTAGTGAAGTGTAATGCCTTATATTGGTTGTAATAAACTTGACTTTCGTAAGCACTGCAAATAATTACCCAAGTTGAAGCGTCTTTCAAAAATTGTATGAGGTCGATTCCTGTTACTGATTCTTGGAGTTTAATGTCAACAATAATGAGTGTGTATGACCTTTTCGAGACTTCACTTAAAAAGTCTTTAGAATTACTTATGTAGAGTGTTTCGATTTCGGGAAACTGATTGAGAATCATCTCAATAGAAAGTTGGTCATTCAGAGAATCCTCCAAAACCAAACAGTTGAATTGTTTCATTATTTGTGTATTGATTCAATACACAAAGGTTCTGAACTATTCAAAGAAATGCAATACCACTTTGCCTACCATAACGTGAATGGTAATTTTTTTTACGTGAATGGTAGTTTTTTTAGCGTAGTTGGTAGCTTGTATCTATCTTATAGTAGTTATTGTTATATCAACTATGTCATTGTACGGCTTTATCGATATACTTATCAATAAACAATTGCTTGTTGCTTCGACTAATCTGCACTTGATGTTTGTCGATTTCAATATAACTTTCTTTGATATTGATGCGTCTGACGGCGTTCATGTTCACCAAAGAGTTGCGATTGGCTTTCTCAAAGTAGTATTCTTTCAGTAACTCTTCAAATGCCTTTAATGAAGTGTAGGTAGTATACTTGGTTTTATCGGTGTAAACCGTTGTGGCGTGGTCGGTGGTTTCTATAAGTATAATATCGGTATAAAATACTTTGTATAGATAATTGCCTTGCTTGAGTATAACGTAGTTTTCAGGACTAATGGTTGTACTCACGGCAGCAGTTTCTTCTTTTTGATTAAATAAAAACGACTCGAGATTGGTCTTAAATATAAATTCGTCAATAGGTTTCTTGATGAAAAACTTATTGAAATTCAATGACTTATACTGCTCATAGTAATCTTTACTATCCATTGAACTCGAAATGATAACCCATGCTGAAGTATTGGTAATCGAATGAATCAAATCAATCCCTGTGAGTGAATCTTGAAGCATGATATCAACAATGAAGATGTGATATTTTTGTTTCGATAATTCTTGCAAAAATCCCTTTGGGGTTTTGACATACGTAGGATATATCTCAGGGAATTGCTCTAAAACCATCTCAATAGCCAGTTGGTCGCTTAGAGTATCTTCCAATACTAAGCAGTTGTAGTATCTCATTTGTGTTTAGGTAGTGTTTACAAGTTGCAGTTTGGCGATAAAAGTATCGTTACTCTCCAGTTTATCAAGTTTAATGCCCGCTTTTTCTAAGAGTGGTAGCAATAGAGTTAGCCCCATTCCCAAGCCGTTGTGTAATATACGGTTTTCGATATTTCTTTGGTTTTCTATTTCTAAAAAATAGTTTTTCTTTGATTCAATAATCGAAACCTTGATTTTTGACTGTGGGGCTGAATGTACAATGGCATTAAAAAGTAGATTTCTTAGTATAATAACGAGTAAACCATAGTCGAATTTTGCCCATATATCGGCATTAACGATTTCAAACGAAAGAGATTTTTCGTTTAATTCATCAGTATAAATATCGAAAATTTGACTGACGAGTTCACCTAAGTTTCGCTCTGTGAGACTCAACTCCCAATTTTTGTTGGTACTCTTCACCCAATATACCAGTTCATCAATGAGCCATAATACTTTTCGACTTTTGTTTTCGGTTTCTTTGCCGAGCAAGAAGAGCCTTTCATGGTCATTTTTTTGCGTGAGATAAGCCAGTTTTTTCGATAAATCATAGAAGCTTTGTATTGGATAGCGAACGTCATGTACCAACAACGAAAGTAAAGTTTCTTTCAGCGTCAAACTTTCTTTGAGAGAGTGCGTTTGTTCATCTACTTTTTTTTGTAGAAGCTCATTGCGTGAGCGTAATTGATACGTGGAGTAGGTGATAACTCCCCAAATTAAAAGACCTAAAATAGCTAATACGATTGGCGGGAAGTACCATTCGAAATACAGCGGTTTTTGTCGGTTGATGGTTAATTTTTCGATACGAGCTTCTGTAAAATTATCGCAACTTACAACCCGAATTTCGATGTTTGTTGTACCATGTTCTATATTGTTGAGTAGTAGTTTATTGTCAGATAGTGGTAACCAGTCGCTTTCAACTGACTTATCGCTACGGTAATAATATTTTTTGGTGCAATCATATTTAAAATCTTCGTAAGATAGCAACAGTTCAATGCTGCTTTCGTTGCGGTTGAGGTCTAAAGTCGAACTTGTAAAGTCACTAAACTCCCTATTCTTCGACATTCCTTCGTAGGTATATAAAGCATCTATTTTTATACTATATTGTTTTTCTTTTTCGCTTGAAAAATTAGTAGGATTCAATATGTTTAGTCCGTTGATTCCGCCAAAATATAAAATATCATTATCGTCTTGATAGTGAGCCAGACGATTACACTCTTTGGTAGTAAGACCGTCGGTTTCGGTATAAATTTTTAGTAAAATTCCTTGGTCATCAAAGTGCCAAACCCCTTCGTCTGAGCTTGCCCAAACTCCGTTGTTTGTACGGTAGGCCGACAAGTATTTTTTTCTTTGAAAATCAATATCTTGTATAAAAGGGCTTACGGTTCGTTTGGTTAAATCATACGCCCAAATACCACTAATACTGGCAATCAGTAGTTGATTGGCTTGTTTTTTGTCTTTTCGTATCGAAAAACAAGTCATTTGAAAATCGGCTTGTTTAGGAAACGGTATTTTTTCGAAGACCTCATTATTCATCAGTTGGTATAAGCCTGCTTCTGAGGCTACCAAAACTTCGTTGTCGTTGACCACAAAGAAGTCGTAAATGATAGAATTCTTTAAGGTCTTATCAATCTTAGGATACTGTTTGGTTTGCTTTCTTTTTTTATTGTAAAAAATAATTCCTTTCTTTTCGAGACCCAGTAAAAGTCCATCTTTATATTGGGCAATCGACCAAATTTTAGTGCTATCGAGTTGGCACAGAGTAATATTTTTGTTTTGTTGTAAGTCTGTTTTAAATAAGGTATTTTCGCCAAAGAGCAAATCGCCATCTTTGTCTTTCAGTACCGATAATATAAATCGGTTATCAGCTCCTATTTCTTTCTCAAATTGTTTGATTGATATAATTTTATCAGTTTTAAGATTAATTAACTGCCTTCTTTTGTTGGTGTTGACAATGAGTCTTTCATCATCAATTTTTAAGATAGCTCGGCACGAATAATTATCGTTGATTTTATCAGGTTGAGCATTTTTCAAAAAAGTCTTTATTTTTTGTTCAATTAGCCTAATGATATGCACACCATTGTTGGTCGTCAGAAATAGATTGCCCTTATTATCGCTCACTACATCATGAACCAAAAAATCAAACTTTTCTCTTTTGAGTAAAACCATCTCTTTACTGAATAAATCAATGGCATTACCTTGGTTAACTACAAAGCAATCTTTGCTTTTATCATAAATGATATTTCCTAAATAACTATCTTTTGAAACCACAAAGCGTTTACTGAAAGTACCACCAACTTCAGTAAGTTCGACAACTCCTTCGGTGATGTGTGCTACATAAAATAAGCGATTATCAAATTCCAGAATTGACCGTATAAACTTAGATTTTAGGGGTTCTTGCCTAATAACTTTGCCATCGGTATTTAGCTGTATGAGGTGCGTATCGTTTCGGGTGTCTTTCTCGGTACATACCACTATGCCTTTTGTGCCAGCATAAAGTAGTTTGACTGGCATTTTGGCCAGTGTAGCAAGTAAACTCAACTGTTTAGTTTTTAGGTTGAAACGATATAGCTGCCCAACTTTTGTGCTGATATAGATTTGTCGCTTGGAGTCGGCTATGATTGAGTGAATAGGCAGATTTTGACCAATATATTTTTCAACCGCAACCGATGTCTTACTAATGGGGTTGAAGATGACGCATCGCTGGATATTAAATGGATAATACCACTCGAAGTTTTCGGTGAGCCAAAAATTTCCGTTGGCATCTTCAATGGCAGAATTATAACCTTTGTTTGAATAGGCATTCGCAAATTCAAAGTTTTTAATGTTTCCATTTTCTAACAATCCAATTTTGTTGTTGGTCAGAAACCAAACATTACTCTTGGAGTCAATGAGTGTAGAGTTTACATGACTATCACTCAGACCATCGTTGTTGGTCAGGTGTTTACGGATAAGTGCCAAATCATAGTGAACTGTTTGGCCAAAGAGGAGAGTATTCAAGAAAAAAAAGCTTAAAAAAAGCATTTTTTGGCTCAAAAAACGTGATTTCATCGTGGCTTGGTTATTAAGTTGTAAAACTAAGTAAAATGCGAAATACAAAAAAACACCTTCTGATAAGTATTTTTATTATTTGATTCGCTAAGTTTTCACGATGCGAAATTATAATTATCGTAGTTTACTGTATATAAGGGCAAACCCCTGTTTTTTTGACATATATGATTAGTGGATATTTAATAAAATACATTTGTTTTTTGAAGGCTATATGAAAGATTTAAAAGAGAGTTGGCCACTGTTTTTGTTAGTGGTATTTATAGTTTTATTGGGCAAAGTTGTGGCTGCGACGCAAAAAACAATCAGTAAATCTGAAACGCAAACCTCAGATAGTGGTTCAGATTGGCTGCTAAACGATAAAAATTATGCTAATAAAGAGAAATAGCGAAAAGTATTTGTCACGCATTTTGATGAGGCTATTGCAAATAACAACTATGATGAAGCAAAGAGGGATGGCGATATGATTTTCTCGTTTTTTGCTTACGATAGTGTCTATCATAGAACGTTAGAGAAGTTTATTGAAAAGCAAAATAATACGCTCGTGCTCGTTGATAATGTGGTGAGCGATAGTTTGTTGGAGAAGCTGACCTTTACCGAAAAGGAAATTCTTGAATTGATAGCCCAACAAAAAACTCGAAGTAAATAACTGAAATGTTATTTATCTCCGAAAAAGCTGTTGAAGGGCATTGAACAAGTATCATCCAGAAGCTCAAACTTTCGAAAGAGAAAAACGTATTGTTGGTTTGGGCGAGTAAGTATTTCAATTAAAATAATTACTTAAAATTAGTGGTTTGGGAAATTCCATTTCAAAATCGTTAACGGCCAAGATAGATAAAGGTTTTAGCTGAGAAATAGGAGGGAAGTAGGAAGAATTGACCTCAATATTAAGCAATTTTGCAAATGATGCCTTTCCATTTGCTGGTGAATTAGTTATCAATAAATCATCGCCAAGTTTTTGGGCGAGTTTCAGTGGAAAAAATTTAGTAGTAATCGGGAATTTGAATGAACTATCTCGTAGGTGTGTTTTAAAGAATGTTTTCCCGTCAATTAATACTTCCACAATCGTTTCTTTGGCGGTTGGTTTCGAGACTCTAAAGTCGGCCAATTCTTTCGGAATCCCCCAATTGGCAATGCCATTTTTTACACTATCTTGGCTCGAGACATAGATTTTTGAAATCGAAAAAATCTTCTTTTTATCAAAGTTCAATCTTCCAGGTACAAATAACAGTTCGTGATATGACCCAACGGCTGATGTAGCATAATCGACCAGCATAACCGTGCCAACAAAATCACCTTTGAATTTATCGGCCTGATAATCGGCTAAAAAGCCAAACTTTTCAACAAACGATTTCGGGAAATGATAAAGAAAAATATATCCATTTCCTTTGAGTTTCCACGGAGGCAGTGCTTGCATACTTTGTTATCAGTTATTGCTTGATTGGTTATTAGTTTTTCCTGTCTACTGAGAATTGCCTACTGCTCGCTATTTCAAAACGCTATCAAAGCCTTCGCTTGTTTTTCGAGAAAATTTCGATAGACTTCAAACGTAAATTCTTCGCCATTGAAATGGGCTTTCATGTTGCCGAGTTTCATGCGTAAACCCAACACGTCAGTTCCCATGTAGCTTAAAATATCATTTAAGTGGCCGAGTCCAACGGCATTGCCTAAAACTCCTGCCGAAATACCGACCAAAGCCGCTTTTTTGTTATTGAAACTATCGGGATAACGTAGGCCATCAAAAAATGTTTTCAGAACTCCAGGGAAAGAGCCATTGTATTCGGGTACAATAAATACAAATTTTTTGGTTTCGTCAACTATTTTCTGAAACTCATTGAAAGCCTCATTTTTGCCCGAATTGTGGTACAAAGCTGAAAAAGCAAAATCGGCTGGAAGTTCGGCTAAATCAATAATCTGACTTTCCTGACCGAGCGATTTTAAAAGATTTTGATAATTGACTCCCACTTTTCTTGAAACAGAGTTTTGGCGGTTAGTACCTATTATGATGGCAATCATGCTACTATTTTCGATGGTTTAAGTGCTTATTTGGGCGAATTTCAATTTCACCCTATAGTTTAGCTAACAAAAAAAACAATAAAATGTTCAATTTTTAGAAAAGCCAAACGCTCAATTCGCAAATCTCGTATCTTTGTCAAAAATCAATCATTAATGCTCAAAACCACTTTAGATAAATTCAGAGTTGTAGCCTTTTTAGAGGGCTGTTCATTTATACTTTTCGGAATCACGATGCCCCTCAAATATATGCTCGGAATGCCCAAGCCCAATTACTTTGTGGGTATGGCTCACGGGGTGCTTTTCATTGCCTATGTGGTGTTGTTGGCTTTGGTAGTCATTCAATATAAATGGTCATTAAAGAAAGTCGTTTTGGCATTTTTGGCTTCATTTGTACCGTTTGGTACATTCTATGCTGATAAAAAGCTATTTAGAGAATAACCATTCTCCGACAAAAAAGTAGTCTTCTCCTCAATATTTGCCGAATTCTCGTCCGAAACCGTTTAATTTATAGCCAAATTAAAGACAGATGAAAGACCAAACACGCCAAATATTTGTTCAGGCAATAGCCATTGTTGGTTTTTTATTAATGGCGTTTATTCCGTTTTTTCAAGGGAAATCTGATGTATTTTTTAATCTTTTGACAGGACGAGAATTTTTGGGATGTATCTGGCTTTTTGATTCGTGGGAAATATTGTTTTCGCACAAAGCGATTTTTTGAGAACTCCCCTCAAAAGCAATTGAATAGGCATTTAGGATAGTAATCAATAAAGATGCTCAATCTCGCTGGGAAAAATACGTTTGGGATAGCACTTATCAAGAGTTTTTGATGCAATCGCAGTTATACAATGATGCAGAAAATCCGTGGACAACTTTTAAGCAATTATTGAGCAAAAACGAAAAAGCCGAGCAACTACATTTTTTAGTAAGTATGGCGGCTCATCCGTATCTTTTACAATGGAAAGGACTGACCTACCCGATGCCCGATGTATTGGGAAATAATTATTTGCCCT
>JALQYE010000181.1 GCA_023254245.1 Emticicia sp. | reverse complement strand
ATCAGTATCAAAAAGTATAGTAATCTGACTATCAATAAGATGGAAGTATTAAAAAGTTTGGAGAATGTAAAGAAATGCCCAGTATCGTATGTATTGGCTATTCAAGATACCCTCAATGCCTTTCAAGGCAAGTGGAAAATGCCGATTATTGGTGCATTGCTATTCGGGAAAAAACGTTTTAAAGAAATTGAGCGAGAAATAAGCAAGATTACTCCCCGAATGCTTTCACAGGAGTTGAAAGATTTAGAGGCCAATGGCATTATCAGCCGAAGTGTCTATAATACCACTCCCGTAACGGTTGAGTATGAACTAACAGAATCGGGAAAGCAACTGCACAATGTGCTCGAAGCGATGATTGAGTGGGGTTTGCAGCATCGCCAAAGTAATATCATGGAAATATTACCTGTTTTTAAAGAACGCAAAGAGGCAGTTTGAGTTTTTATAGGGAAGTAAAAATAAATGTGGCACACCTGTAATCAGCGAATTGATAGGTATGCCACATTTTAGACTTTTTAACACAATTTCCAGTCAACTATCTTTCAAACAACTCTTTTGGAGTATCAAAAAAGCTTTTTGTCATTTCTTCGTCTGGGTTTTCTCCTAACGCTTTACCTACTCTGTAAAAGAAGTTCCCTAAGTGTATTTTTTCTTGAGTAACAATTATTGCTTCATTTGAGATTTTTGGGTAAAAATTATACTTACCACAAGTAAAGCACATTTCAAAAGCAGCAACAGGTCTATCACTTTTATCTTTCCAAACCAAAACATCTCTATAAAAAATCGCACAGTCAGTGGCTAAAGAACTTGTATCTTTCTTAGCTTTTTTGGGCGTATAAACTCGTAAACTTTCTTTTAAAAAACTTATCTCATCTCTTGTCAGACTAAGTTTATATTTTGGTTTTATAGTATTATATATATTGCCTAAGGTATCAATGAAAGAATACTCATAATTAGAAACAAGTCTCAAACTATCCAAATCAGTTAATCTATCATCAAAAACGTAATAATCAACTTTATCATACTCAAGTTTAGGAAACTTTACCCTTGTGTAGTTATTCAATAACAAATCCTCATAGTTGTCATCTTTTCTATCACAACTAAAAATTAAAAGTAATATACCTATACATAAAAGCCTAACTACCATAACCTAACTCATTTCTCAATCTTTTTCCAAATCTCTTCTAACTCCGCATTTTTCTGTCCTGAATGCCCTTTTGATTCCTTTGAAATATACGCAATGCGTTCGTTGGTCATTGGGTGCGAATTAAGGTAGGCAGGCATTTTATCAACGCCATATTTCTTTTCCTCTTCGTGTAGGCGTTCCATGAGTCTGACCATTCCTTTTGGGTCAAGTTTATTATGGTACATAATTTCAAGCCCTTCTAAATCGGCTTCTTTTTCCATATCTCTCGTGAAACCCAATTCATAAATATTGCGGGCCTGACTTACCAAAATATTACCAATGGCATTCATATCGCCCACTACAACTGATACCACCATTGAACCCGCTAAACTTCTGGACAGCCCTTTCAACGAATGGCGTTCTTTTACGTGGGTTACCTCGTGCGAGAGCAAAGCGGCTAATTCTTCAGGAGTTTTAATTTTTTCAAGAATGGCATCAAAGACCACCACATTTCCACCTGGCAAAGCAAAAGCATTGACTTGCTTATCTTTCACAACCGTAAATTTCAATGGATATTCTGTCTGAAAATCAATCTTTTTGGCAAATGCTTGTAGTTGTTTCGTGCGTTCTTCATCTATCTCCATTTCGCCTACAAAACTGTCATAGAATTGTTTTCCAAGTTCTACTTCGGCTTCCATCGGAATTTGTGAAGCGGCGTACTCAGCAATTTTTGGAAGTAACAAAAAATAAAATCCTGCCGTAATTGCCACAAAAATAGCAATCGTGATTAGCACACCTCGAAAACCCGCCCCTGCCAATTCGTTGGCAAATGCCCAAAAACCTTCTCGGCGTTTGGGCAAATACGTTTCTAAAGCAGCAAAAAGTGCTGAATCAATCAGAAATTCGAGGTATTGGTGCGGAAACTCACCATATTTGAGCATCGTTTTACCTTTTCCCGTAAACGAACTATAATCAATCTGCGAAATAGCCCATATCACCTGACCATTTTCGTAACTAATCGTCAACGAATTACCCGAAATACTCACCTGAGCATCGTAAGGCTGGCTGGTTTTACCATCATAATATATTGCTTCCATTCAGTGAGCAGTTATCAGTAAACAGTTATCATAATCTTTTAAATACTACCTAAAAATGGCAGAGAAACAGTAGTGTTAGGGGTGTTTACGCCAAATCAATATCTAACCAATCGCCAACATCTTCACCGAAAGCATCACGGTAATCCTTTTCGGTTTGGGTAAGCGAATCGGGGTCAAATGAACCATCTATTTCCAAACGAGGCATGATAAAATGTAACGTTCGGATTTCAACAAAAGGCGTCGCAATTCCCAACGTAAATAATATCAAAAGCATATTTGTGATACTTAACTGCAAAAGGTCAATAAACGACATGTGCAGTTTTACGCCATGCCATTGCTCATTTTGCCACAGGAAAGTATTATCGGCATAAAATTGGAATATTTCACGCTGACGCATCAGTGTAATAGAACCCATGATAGCAATGAAAAATAAATAAATCAGTACTAACCAAATTATTAAACCAATTGAAGGAGAAGTAATTCCATCTATCGTTTCGGTTTTCAGCATATTAGCAACTCCCGCCCCAAAGAATCCCATAAAAAACAAAATTATTAGTCCAAAAATTGCAGCAGCAAATATAAAAATCACATACTTGAGTTTAATTAAAAACAAATCGGCTCCTTTTCCCACAAAATCAAACTCGACACTTCCGAAACGGATATTTTTGGTTACATACTTTCTTATATCAACTTGCATCCACGACCAATAAATACCAAGCGTAAAGAAGCTAACTACGATGCCAATAAACAATTTAGCAAATAATTCGCCCAGTTCGCCCCGATAACCGAAGAAAATCCCCCGCCATGAGCTTCTCGAAAGTCGGTACTTAGCGGTTCCGTGCAAAGCAAGCGGGTAAATAATTATCAACCCACCATATAAAAGCAAAAAGCCCAATACAAATTGCTCGTTGCTCCTCACCCACCACACACAGCCATAGATGCTCAGAATAATGGCCAACATCTTTAGGTAACCGATAAACATTTCTTTGCCCGTACCATGAAACTTAAATCGGCTTCCAGCAAATTCAGTTTGTTCGTATAAGTAGTTGAGTTTGGCGGCTTTGGCCCACGGATAATAAAAATTTAAGGTAACGACCTGTAAAATAGCATTGATGAGGCGAATCACGAAATACTTTGAACCTTCGCCATAAAACGATAAGCTCCACGGAGCGTGATAAATGGGTGCTTTAGGCTCGGCTAAAACGGGAGGTTCGGTCGGAGGAGGAGTTTCGTCGATGGGTAAATGCTGGGTTTCGTCGGTTGGACTGTTTTCATTCTCGGAAGAAGGTTCTACATTTTTTGAGCTATCATCAGCAGCCTCTAAAGAATTGTCGTCAGGTAAGTGTTCAGTCATTGAAGTTCAGTAATTGATGTGAATAAATGTAAGCGAATCAAATTTTAGCGGGAAATATACATAATACTTTAGCAGTTATTGAAAATCAGCAATAAATAATTTGTTTACACGCTCCAAAACAAAAAAGGTTGTAGGCATACCCCCACAACCTTAGCAATGATGTCACTGAACATTACGCCAATCCTTCTTTCAATAAATCGTGCAAATGCACAAAACCCAACAACTGTTTACCTTCTACTACCACCAATTGCGTAATGCTTTTTCCTTGCATAATTGCCAACGCACTGGCGGCATATTCCTCAGCCGAAATCACCTTTGGCGTGGCATTCATAATATCTTTCGCTTGTAATGCCGTAAAATCCTTTTGCTTATTTAGCATTCTTCTCAAATCACCGTCGGTTATGATTCCCAGTAGTTTGTCGTTTTCACCCACAACGGCCGTAGCACCCAAACGTTTAGATGTCATTTCAATAATAACGGTCTGAATATCAGCATCTGGCGAAACCTTTGGTACAGCATTATGCGGAAAAATATCTCTTACCTTCAGATACAATTTTTTACCCAAACTACCACCAGGATGATATTTAGCAAAATCTCGACTCGTAAAGTCACGGGCTTCCAACAAACACATTGCCAGAGCATCGCCCAAAGCCAACGCAACCGTTGTAGAAGTAGTTGGGGCGAGGTTGAGCGGGCATGCCTCACGCTCAATGTGGGCATTTAGCACAAAATCAGCATTTTTTGCCAAATAAGAGCCAATATTACTTACCATTGCTATTAGCTGGTTACCATAGCGTTTAAGCAAAGGTACTAAAACCTTGATTTCGGGCGTATCACCGCTCTTCGAAATACACAGTACAATATCATCTGGCTGAATCATGCCTAAATCGCCGTGAATGGCATCGGCAGCGTGCATAAATATCGCAGGTGTACCCGTCGAATTCATGGTGGCTACTATTTTTTGTCCAATAATTGCACTTTTTCCTATACCTGTTATAATTAATCTACCTTTTGAGTAAAGAATAGCTTCTACACAAGACTCAAAGTCTTCGTTAATATAACTTTTCAAAGAAAGAATTGCCTCCGCTTCATCTTGCAAAACTTTTTTAGCAACGCTTTGTATTTTTTTTTCTAACTTCGTATTCACTTTATTAATCCTTGATTTGACGACAAAAGTACTTGATGTTTGCTCAGTGAACAAAATAAAGTGAATCAAAAGATATTTGATTCGAAAATAGAATTCATTAAATTGGGTATAAAACAGAAAACTTAATTACGCAAAATCAGTGTAAAAATAATTCAGAGAGAAGTTTAAAAAAATTACTAACTTAGCGTAATTACTTACCTATTATAATTTTCCGTACAGCAACATTGCATTTATGGTAGACGCAGCGATACAACAGACCTTAAAAGAAAAACTCAAAGAAATCTTTGGCTTTGATGCCTTTAGAGGCGAACAAGAGGCCATTATCAATAATATTGTTAGTGGCAATAACACCTTCGTGATTATGCCAACAGGGGCAGGAAAATCTCTTTGCTACCAACTACCAGCAATGGTTTTAGATGGCACAGCCATTGTGATTTCTCCGCTAATTGCTCTCATGAAAAACCAAGTTGACCAAATGACTGCATTTGGTATCAACGCTCAGTTTTTGAACTCAACCCTCAACAAGTCGGAAATGACTCGCGTGAAGAATGATGTGTTGAGTGGTGAATGTCGATTACTTTACATTGCCCCAGAATCTCTGACCAAAGAAGACAACCTGACTTTCTTGAAGAAAGCCAAACTTTCGTTTATTGCAGTTGATGAAGCCCACTGTATTTCGGAGTGGGGACACGATTTCCGCCCTGAATACCGACGCATCAGAGGTATCATTGATGATATTGATGCCAAGCTACCTATTATTGCACTTACCGCAACGGCTACTCCAAAGGTTCAGCAGGATATTCAGAAGAACCTCAACATGGAGGAATCTCATATTTTCAAGTCTTCATTTAATCGTAAAAACCTTTATTACGAAATCAGACCGAAGATTGATTCTAAGAAGCAACTCATCAGATACATAGCCAATAACAAAGGTAAATCGGGTATTATTTATTGTTTAAGCCGCAAAAAGGTAGAAGAGATTGCGAGTTTATTAACCGTAAACGGAATCAAATCGTTGCCTTATCATGCAGGTTTAGATGCCGATACTCGCATGAAAAACCAAGATGCGTTTTTGAATGAAGAATGTGATGTAATCGTAGCGACAATCGCCTTCGGAATGGGTATCGACAAACCCGATGTTCGATTTGTGATTCACTACGACGCACCAAAATCGCTCGAAGGGTATTATCAAGAAACAGGTCGTGCTGGGCGTGATGGTTTGGAAGGAAACTGCTTAATGTTCTACGCCTACGATGATATTCTGAAACTCGAAAAATTCAATAAAGATAAAACCGTAACTGAACGAGATAATGCCCGTGCATTACTCATGGAGATGGTGGCTTATTCTAACTTAGGTATTTGCCGTCGTCGTCAATTATTGAGTTATTTTGGTGAATATTCAGAAAAAGATTGCGGTTTCTGCGATAACTGTATTAAGCCAACCAAGAAAATCAAAATTGAAGATGAAGCTGTTTTGGGCTTAAAAGCAATTTTACAATCGGGTGAAAGATTTGATATTCAGCATATTGCCGATATTCTGACGGCTAATACAGCCAATGCTTACATCAGAAGCCACGAACACGATAAATTGGAGGTTTATGGCAAAGGAAAAGGTATGTTTGTGGCTCATGACGAAGAAGATGAGGAGGATGACGAAGAAGATGAGGACGAAGTAGAATTAGATATTTCGGATGATGACGATGACGACGAAGAAGCAAAACCAGTAGTAGCGAAATCGCCGAAGCCAAGTAAAAAAGCTGAGAAAGCACCTAAAAAGTCTGATAATAAACGTACCTCAAACGACTATTGGGTATCGGTACTTCGCCAGATGATGGTATTGGGCTTTATCGAAAAAGATATTGAGAATGCCTACGGCGTAGTAAAATTGACCGAAAAAGGTAAGAAGTTCATTGAAGACTCACACCCTATCACGATTTCGGAAGACCACAACTACGAAAACACCGAAAGCAGCGACGATGATGATATTTCGACCAACAATAGCTCATCGGGTGGTGGAGCCTTCGACTCTGCCCTATTCGAGTTATTAAAGGCTTTACGTAAGAAAATCGCCAAAGAAAAGAATGTACCACCATACGTAGTATTCCAAGACCCTTCGCTTGAAGAGATGGCTACTACCTACCCAACAACCCAACAAGATTTAGCACAAATCAATGGTGTTGGACTCGGAAAAGTACAGAAATTCGGCAAGCCATTCCTCGACCTAATCACCAAATACGTTGACGATAACGACATCGAAACAACACAAGATTTAGTCGTAAAATCGGCCGTAAATAAATCGAAAATTAAGATTTATATCATTCAGCAAATCGACCGTAAGATTAACCTCGACGAAATCGTTGAAGCCAAAGACCTTACAATGACCGAATTGATTGAAGAGATTGAACATATTTGCTATTCGGGTACTCGCCTAAACCTTGATTATTACATCAATCAAGTAATTGACGAAGACCGCCAAGATGAAATCTATGATTATTTCATGACTGCCGAAACCGATAATATTGGAGCAGCTCTGAAAGAGTTTGAAGGCGATGATACCACCGAAGAAGAGCTTCGCTTGATGCGTATCAAATTCTTATCAGAAATGGCTAACTAATCAGTCACATGGATTACAATTTTCAAAGGCATAAAGTAGTTTCTGCATACGACAGTTCTACTTTGTGCCTTTGCTGCTTAATTATTAAATATTATTACCAAAAAAATGAAAAATTTATAGCTTATTAATAAAATAAATATACATTTGTAAAAATTTATCATTCAAATCACAAAGTTACCATGAACATTTTTGTTGGAAGTCTGCCTTTTAAAATCCAAGAAAGCGAATTAAAGCAATATTTTGAAGAGTATGGCGAAGTAAGTTCAGTTAAAATCATCACTGACAAGTTTACTGGAAGAAGCAAAGGCTTTGCATTCGTAGAAATGCCAGACGATGCAGCGGCACAAAAAGCAATTGACGCATTGAACGGCTCCGATATTGGTGGACGTACAGCAGTAGTTAATCAAGCTGAAGAGAAAAAGGAAAGAGATAACCGTGGCGGTGGCGGCGGTGGTTATAACCGTGGTGGCGGTGGAGACCGTGGCGGTTATGGCGGCGGTGGTGGATACAACCGTGGCGGTGGTGGTGGCGGTTATGACCGTGACAACAATCGTAATAGATATTAATAGTATAGGTCTTTAGACTTTTACTGAAAAAGGGAAATTAGGGTATTTATGCTACACGCATTAAAATACTCTGATTTTCCTTTTTTTATATTATATACTAATAGATTTAAGGTCAATCATAAATTGATATATCTAAATCAACCATCTGCAAACATTAATCTTAAATTACTACTGTCTATTAAACGAGGAAATTTCTGATTGATACTAAAAAAGGGAGTCACTCGTTTGAGCAACTCCCCTTTTATATTCTTTTTCGGCAATTACAGAGCAATTCTAAAACCTAATTTTTTATAATTTTCATTAGGTTTTACATCGTTTCCATTGCCTTCCAATACTAATACTAATACTACACTCGTACCAGCAGCAGCAGGAGCTCTCAAAATATTGATTTTACAATCGCCAAAACTTGATTTTGCAGGAATCTTCACTACTCCACCTTCAAGGCTGTAATGTACGCCTTCTTTGGCAGTTGTTTCAACTGGGTCAACCGAAAACTTGATTGACTCTTCAGTCTCACGCTGACGGCCTACCAAATTGATACGTCTTGTTTGTAAACCTGCTCCATTCGCCACTGATAAAATTGGGAATGTCTTGTTTAATGCAGGGGCTGTAACAACTGCATCTTGAAACTCAACTAAATAAAGTGAGTCAAAAACAGGCTGGTTATCTTTAAAGCATGACGACATCATGATGCTTGTCACCAATGCCATTGCTATACCAAATATTTTTTTCATATAATTTTTCGTTTAAAATTTCTAAAATTTCAAAATCACAGAATATATCTCAACGATTAATATCCAGTATTTTGTTTTAAGTTAGCGTTAGCCTGAATTTCACGAACAGGAATCGGAGCTAAAACACGGAAGTCCGTAAAGTTCAAATTCTGAACTGGAGCTGCTTTTACGATGTCGAGTCCGAGGCGTTTCATATCAAAGAAACGGTGACCTTCAAAAGCTAATTCTAAACGACGTTGTTTCAAGATTTCAGTAATTAATGCCGCACCAGTCAAGCCAGTAGCCGCAGGTAAACCCGCACGTGTACGAATCACGTTAAGGTCAGTTAATGCACCAGCAGCATTTCCGCTTCTTGCTAAAGCTTCAGCACGGTTTAGGTACATTTCTGATACTCTGATTACTGGAATATTATCAAGGTTTACTTG
>JALQYE010000180.1 GCA_023254245.1 Emticicia sp. | reverse complement strand
CACGATGCGGTATTTTTATGAATATGAACTCATAAAAGTAGATTCGCTCGTAAAACGCTTACAAAGCACTGATAGCGTAACGATTGATATGCAAAGTGATTGGTTTTGAAATTAACGAGGCTTCGGCTCCGCTCAGCCACCGTTAATTTCGGTATTCATTTTATTCGGTGATTGAGTGAAGTCGTTTTCAGTGGTTGAGTGGCGTAGTTTTCGGTGGCTGAGCGGAGTCGAAGCCACCGAAAAAACGTTTTTATCCCACCAAAGCAAACGTAAACAATCCGAAGGCCATGAGTAGAAAATAACCTACTAATGAAGCTGCTCCAGCGTAATCTTTGGCGATGCGTTGGCCTGTAAATAAGCACAGAAGTGAAAGAAGCGATAGCTCTAAGCCCAAGATGGCAAAATCTTTCTGTCCTTCGATGAAATAGAAAATTCCTCCGAAAAAAGAAGCCAATCCTGCCAAAACTTCCAGAATTGTGATAATTACGAATAAAATCCCCGAGAACGAATTAAAAAACGTTTTGGCAAAAACACTCTGAATGTATCCTTTATTGCCTTTGAAATCGAAGACTTTATCGAAGCCCGATTGAAGGAAAAGTACGCCCGCGAAAAGCGAGATAAGTACTTGAATAACTTTTAGTAAGGTATGGTCGAACATGTGCATAGTTTTAAAGGGTTTAGTTTTTGACAAAGATAGAAAATCGACTTACAATTATAAGTAACACGTAAACATAAATAATTTCCGTGCCATTTTATCAAAATATTATTTTGAAATAACCTTGATTTTTTATTGTTTCGTTATATTATCCAAATAAAATTTTGAATCATGAGCTATTTTGTCCCATCTAAGCAAGTCGAATTCGACCATATTATTGAAGGTTTTCGCTCGAAAACCCTTCCTTCTAATGAATGGACGCACGAAGCTCATTTGATTGCGGGTCTATGGCATGTAGCCAATTTTGATTACGAAGAAGCACTCTTACGAATGAGAGACAACATTAAAACCTATAACGAAGCAAGTGGCGGACAAAACACCGATTCAAGCGGCTACCATGAATCAATTACGGTATTTTGGGTGTGGCTTTTGAATGAATTTTGGAAAAGAAATTCGACTGATAAGCAGAGTTTTGAGCAAGTTTGTAATGCTTTTTTAAAAAGTAAGTACTGCGACCGAGCTGCTGCTTTTACTTTCTATACTCGTGAAAAATTATTTTCTCGTGAAGCTCGACTGACTTTTGTAGAACCTGATATGCAGGCGTTTAATTTTGATATTCTATAGAGACGTTGCATGCAACGTCTCTACAGCGAAATGTGCCACACCTGTTTAATCAGATAATAAGGTGTGGCACATTTATAATCCTACAAACGAATCCCGAATGAAATGGCATTACCATTGATAGGATTATTGTCTTTGAAAAGTGGTGTGGCTTCGTAGCGAGCAAAGATTGCAAAACCTTCACGACCTAATTCGGCGGCAAATCCGTAGTGGAATTTATTGAGGTTATAAGCACTTTTGAAGTGTTCTTTTGCTCCAGTCTCTTCTTTGGTTTTTACGTAGCTACCGATTCTCGCACCACCGTAAGCACCTACACCGAGGCTCCATTTGCTTTCTTTAAAACCAAATTGCAACATCATTGGGATATTAAAACTCGAAACCACAAATTTCGATTTGTCAAGGTTTTCTTTTACATCTACAAAACCCGCTCCGTTTGGCGTATTTACCAATCGAATATTTTCTTTCATCATATAATTGTTCCACGCAAACTCAAAACCTGTTCCGAGAGCCACATCTACATGATTTCCCGTAATTAGACGGTGATTTTTCTTCCAGTTTAAGGCTACGTATCTCGAACGTACATTATTAAGCTCAGGCAAATTTTTTGTTTCGTAAGTATTCAACCCAACATACAATCCAAAGTCTTTGCGAGAAAACATATTGTGTTTCTTTGGTGAATAATGCGACGATTGTTTGTATTCTCTCGAATCGTTTTCGTCGTCTTGGGCAAATGCACCCGAATTTACAGTGATAGCGATGACTAAAGCAGCGATTGTTTTTACAAGCGTTTTCATAATTATAGTGTTTTGCGGCAACCCGCATTCAGAATGTGAATGATTAATTTGTGTCGGATGGCGATAGAAATCTTTGTTTATTTTCTATCTGTTCATCGAGCTATGTTTGAAAAACTGCTGCAGAAGTTTTTGAAAATTTGCTTTTCGTAATGAAGATGCAGAAAATAGGAGAGAGGGTTGCAGAGAAAAATAAAAAATCTGATAATCAGACTGAAAATAATTTTCAAGTGGCTGATTATCAGATTTTTATAAATGAAAAATATTTTTATTTTTAGATAAAATTAACCTCAGCCGAAAGCTGAATACCAAATTTTTCTTTGACGGATGCCTGTATTTTCTGTGATAAATCTTTGATTTCTTCGCCCTTTCCTCCGCCATAATTTACTAAAACTAAGGCTTGTTTGGCGTGTACGCCCACGTTCCCAAAACGTTGACCTTTCCAGCCTGCTTGCTCGATGAGCCAGCCCGCAGGTACTTTCGTAGTAGTTTCGTTGACTGGGTAAGAAGGAATCGTTGGGAATTGTGCTTTTAGAGCTTCAAATTGTGTATTCGGAATCTCTGGGTTTTTGAAGAAACTCCCCGCATTGCCAATTTCGGCAGGGTTTGGTAGTTTACTCTGGCGAATATGAATCACGGCATCGCTGATGGCTCTGATTCCCAATTCTAAAACACCCATTTCGGCCAAAGTATCTCTTATTGCACCATATTCCAGATGAAAAGTAGGGTTTTTACTAAGTTTGAAAGTTACGTTCAGAATAATATATTTGCCTTTGGCTTCGTGTTTGAAAATACTTTCACGATAACCAAAATTACAAGTAGCTTTATCGAAAGTTCTGATTTCTCCAGTTTCGATTTCCAATGCCTCTAATTCCTCAAATACCTCCTTGATTTCGATGCCATACGCTCCAATATTTTGCATGGGAGCAGCTCCGACCGTTCCTGGAATCAACGAAAGGTTTTCGATTCCTGCATAATTTTGGTTAACGCAGTGCATCACCAAATCGTGCCAAACTACGCCTGCACCTGCTTTTATCCAAATGTTTTCTTCGGTTTCTTTGACAACATCCATGCCCTTGATTGACATTTTTATCACCAAGCCATCAAAATCTTTCGTAAGAAGCATGTTACTTCCTCCGCCCAAAATCAAACGTTTAATTGATTGATAGTCAGGGTTTTGTAGAATTTTTTTTAATTGTTCGATACTCGAAACCTCAACAAAATACTTAGCTGTTGCTTCGATTCCGAAAGTATTATAGGGCTTGAGTTGTACGTCTTTTTGAACTATCATTAGGCAATAAGAAAGAAAGTGGTTTGTTAGAAAAACTCGTCAAAGTTAGCGATTTTTGTAAAATCTTGAGGGAATAAACCCAAAACAATCACGCAATGCTACCTATAAAACATAACTTTATCAAGATAAGTCTTTTTCTGGGGTTTACTTTTTTACTTGCTTGTGGGCGTACAATCATTGAAGACCCGATTCAGTCTTTTACGCCGCCCGCAGTCACTTCGATAGATATTTTGCCCAATAATCGAGTAAAAATCAACTGGTATTTTGATGCGTACCAAGAACCATTAGTGACTGGTTTTCGCCTCGAACGCTCCGAAAATAATGGAAAATTCCAAGTTCTTTCTGATGATATTACACCAAATCAGCGTTCGATTGAGCTGGCTGAGCCATTTCGTAGTGGGAAAGTTTCGTTTCGTTTATTAAGCAAAACTATCAAAGCTACGGTTGCCTCAACAGTGGTAAGTTATTTTGCACCTGCCATGCCGACTAACGTGTTTTGTTCGGCGGTTTCGGCTACTTTATTACCTGGTATCGATAAACCCAATGTTTATCTATCGTGGAAATTAGAAGCAAACTCAGCTAATTACTCAGGAAATTATATTGTTCAACGTTCAGCTAATCAATCTACTTTTCAGACGATTAGTACAACTCGAAATTCATTTTTTTTAGATAT
Organism: Emticicia sp.; assembly: GCA_023254245.1. Taxonomy (GTDB): domain Bacteria; phylum Bacteroidota; class Bacteroidia; order Cytophagales; family Spirosomataceae; genus Emticicia. Next base: position 5,035 of record JALQYE010000180.1, on the reverse strand, counting down.
AAATACCGAAATTAGTGTGAATTATAGTTACCTCGTGCGATTAGCCACTAATAATTGTGCATCGAATGAAACACCGATAACAGTAACTAATAAATCGGTTGGGCTTTGTCCGCAAGATTTTAAGATTAATTTTCTTTCGGCAAAAGGTAAAAAATCAGTGATATTGACTTGGGACGCACAATTAGCTGATTTTGCCAAGTTTTATGTTTTTCGAAAAACAGCTAATTCTGGAGTTTTTGATAATTTGACCCCAACGGGAACCCGAACAACAGTTTTTGAAGACAAGGCGGAACTGAAGGTTGCTACAAGTTATTTTTATAAAATTGTTACTCAGATAGATGCTAACCCTCCTACCATTTGTGAATCTTTAGTACTTGAAATGAAAAATTATTAATTTTTTTTAAAATTACTTTGCACTCTTATATTTTTTCTCAAAAATGTACTATATTTGCATTACCCTATTCAACCTAACTCTTTTTTCGCTTCGGCGATTGTTCAACCCAACCTATTTCAATTGAATTGTATGATTTTGAAATAAGTTTATAGTTCAAACCAGATAAAAGAGGTAGCAAATTTTAGTTTGCTACCTCTTTGTTTTTCTACCAAAGTTCAGGCTATCCTTAATCTTTACTTCTCCTCACTTTTTTTAATCTTGCATCATAAATCCAATACTCAGGTTTTCTCGTAGATGATGTCAGTTAGCAAAACAAAATCTAATACGACAATGAAAAATTTCTTTCTCAAATTCGCCAAAGTGACGGGAGTGTTGGCACTCACATTTTTCGTCTCGATGTTGGTTTGGGCAAATTGGGAAGAGCCACCGCTTTCAGAAAAGCTTGATTTAAAACCTATACACTTAGCTGTATTTGATTTAGATAAGCAAGTAGATTCGGCTGACAGCTCTCTCATTTCGCAAAAACTGACAGCTACAAAGGGTGTAACAGCTTGCACGGTAAATCCACAATTCAAAACTGTAAGCGTGACTTTCTATGATGATGAGGTTTCTGAAGAAACTTTGCAATCGGTTGTTCAACAAAAAAACTATGTGGCCTCTAAGGTAAACTTTGCCGCAATGGAGGGTCCAAAATGCCCCGTCCCGATGGAGTATATTGATTTCTTTACTAACATGAAACGCACTCTTTGTTTAAGATAAACAAAAGGTTTCATACCAAAGATATACAATATCATAGGCTGAAATAACTTCTTTCATTCAATTCAGCTTTTTCCCAAGACTTCTTTCTTTTTTGTTTGTTTTCGTAAATGTGTTTTTTGCGTAGGTAAGCCTTTATTGCCTTTGTTTTCAGAAAATACATCTATTGAGAATGATATATAGCTGTGAATATTTTTTATTTTTTTTAACTATAACCAATTTTTCATCATGAAAAAAAGTGTTTATTTACTGCTTGCAGGGGCATTGTTTTTCACTGCTTGCAAGAAGACTGAAGAGGAGCCTCCGAAGTCTCTGTATGTGCGTTTGGGTGGAAATGCGGCTATTTCGGCAGTAATTGACCAGTTTATTGCTAATGTAGCCAGCGATACCCGCATCAATATTTTCTTTGCTGATGCTGCCGCCGACCCAGCACGTTTGAAAAAATTGCGTGATAATTTGGTGAACCAAGTTGGTCAAGCAACAGGGGGCCCAGAAAAGTACACTGGCCTTGACATGAAAACCGCACACAAAGGCATGAATATCCAAGATGCTGACTTCAACGCCTTGGTAGAAGATTTATCGAAAGCACTTGATAAGTTCAGCGTTCCGATGACAGAGAAAAACGAATTGCTGGGAGCATTGGCAACAATGAAAGCCGACATCGTTGAACCAAGTGCATCATTATACGCACAGTTAGGTGGAAATGCAGCTATTTCCGCAGTAATCGACCAATTTATTACCAATGTAGCGGGTGATGCTCGTATCAATGCGTTTTTTGCTGATGCAGCTGCTGACCCAGCACGTTTGATGAAGTTGCGTAATAATCTCATCAATCAAGTTGGAATGGCAACTGGTGGTCCAGAGAAATATACGGGTCTTGACATGAAAGCTGCACACAAAGGTATGGGTGTAAGCGAAGCAGATTTTAATGCTTTAGTGGAAGATTTAGTAAAATCATTGGATAAGTTTAAGGTTTTACCAAAACCAAAAAGTCAATTATTAGGAGCATTGGCAGCCATGAAAGGCGACATTGTTGAAGGCTCAACTCCTCTTTATGCTCGTTTGGGTGGAAATGCAGGAATCTCGGCCGTAATTGATGATTTTATTGGCAAAGTAGCTGCTGATACTCGTATCAATTCTTTTTTTGCCGCTGCAGCTGCTGACCCAGCACGTTTGTTACGTTTACGTAATAATCTCATTAATCAAGTTGGTGCTGCTTCGGGTGGAATGGAGAAATATACGGGTCTTGACATGAAGACGGCTCATAAAGGCATGAAAATAACTGACGCTCATTTCAATGCTTTGGTAGATGATTTGACCCAATCATTGGTTAAATACAATGTACAGTCAAAAGCAAAAATCGAATTATTGACAGCTTTGGGCGGCATGAGAGCCGACATCGTTGGGCAATAATTGTTTGGTTGTAGGACTTCATAACAAAAATGGCGAAGATTTCTCTTCGCCATTTTTGTTATTCAACTGTAATAAAATGCAATGTATTTTAAAAGACTGTCAACTGCGAACTATCGACTGTTGACTTCTCAAACTAATCCTTTAATCTCAACAACTTCGTTTACATCTGCTTGATAATCAACACCATCGAAGCCAAACCCGAACAGGTTTAAGAAATCTGACTTATAGCCGTTCAAATCACCAATGGCTGGAAGCGTTTCGGTGGTTGCTTGTTCCCATAGTTCAGAAACTTTTGCTTGAATATCTTCCGCCATTTCTAAATCATCAATTCTGATTCTGCCTTTTTCATCAGTTGGAATTGGCTGACCTGTATAAAGACGTTCTTTAAATAATCTAACAATTTGCTCGATACAACCTTCGTGAACGCCTTTTTCTTTCATTTTTTTGTATAACAGTGAAATATACAAAGGAATTACTGGAATGGCCGAACTCGCTTGCGTAACCAATGCTTTGTTTACGGATACATAAGCTTTTCCGCCGATGTTATTTAATTTATCAGTAATCTTGAAGGCAGTTGCTTCCAAGTGGTCTTTTGCACGACCGATTGTTCCTTTGCGATAAACGGCTTCGGTCAATGATGGCCCAATGTACGAATAAGCAATCGTAAGAGCATTGTCTGACAATGCGTTGGCTTCCGTAAGAGCATCTATCCACATTTCCCAGTCTTCGCCACCCATTACGGCCACTGTATTTTCAATGTCTTCGTCGGTACAAGGAGCAATCGTAATTTCAGATACATTTCCTGTATGGAAATCGACTGTTTTGTTGGTGAAAGTATTGCCGATTGGCTTCAAAACCGAACGGTGCAATACGCCCGTAATTGGATTTGTACGTACTGGTGAAGCCAAACTATAGATAACCAAATCAACTTGGCCTAAATCGGCCTTAATTAATTCGATGGTTTTATTTTTTACTTCTGTAGAGAAAGCATCACCGTTGATGCTTTTGGCATAAAGACCCGCTTTTTCGGCTTCTTGCTGAAAAGCGGCACTATTATACCAACCTGGTGAGGCAGTTTTGCCTGGGGCAGGGGCTTTTTCAAAAAAGACACCTATCGTAGCGGCATTTGAGCCAAATGCACTTGTAATTCTTGAAGCAAGACCAAAACCTGTTGAAGCACCGATAACTAAGACTTTCTTTGCTCCATCAATTGGCCCCATTGATTTTGTAAACTCAATTTGATTTAAGATGTTTTTCTCGCAACCTGTCGGGTGGGCGGTCAAACATATAAATCCTCTCATTCTTGGTTCTATAATCATATTTTTGTTTGCTTAATAAAGACCAAAGGTACGAAGTTTTCTTGGATTTCTTACATCAATCTACTCACGTAGCCTTTACATAGCTGCCAATATAGTTTTCAAAACGGCTTGTGCCGACCATTCACGGTTAGCGGCCTGAGGAATCACAATGGATTGATTATCAAGTACATAATCAGTTACTTTTAGGTTTCTACGCACAGGAAGGCAGTGCATGAAAAGACCATTGTTGGTCAAATCCATTTTTTCTTTGGTAATCATCCAAGAGGGGTCTTGCGAAAGCACTTGGCCATAGTGCGTGTACGACGACCAGTTTTTACCGTACACAAAATCTGCTCCTTTGAGAGCTTCGTTTTGGTCGTAAATTACTTTGGCATTGCCAACCATTTCGGGAGCTAAATCGTAGCCTTCGGGGTGAGTGATTACAAACTCGTAGTCGGTTTTATTAACCCATTCAGCAAATGAATTGGCTACTGCCTGTGGCAAAGGCTTGAAATGAGGCAGCCAAGTAAGCACTACTTTGGGGCGAGCAGTTTTCTTGAATTCTTCGATGGTAATCAAATCGGCCAAAGACTGGCAAGGGTGGCGAGTAGCCGATTCTAAATTGACGATTGGCACTCCTGCATACTTACGGAATTTCTCCATTACTATCTCTTGGTAGTCGGCATCACGGTCTTTCAACCCAGCAAATGCACGCACAGCAATAATATCGCAATAACTTCCAACTACGGCAGCGGCTTCTTTTACGTGTTCGGCTTTATCGCCGTTCATAATTACACCGTCTTCCATTTCGAGTTGCCAGCTATCTTGCCCCACATTCATCATCAGAACATTCATTCCCAGATTTTCGGCGGCTTTTTGTGTGCTTAGGCGTGTACGAAGACTTTGATTGAAAAAAATCAAACCAATGGTTTTGTTTTTTCCGAGTGCTTGGTCAGCGAAACGATTTGCTTTTTGTCTGATACCTTCTTGTACTAATTCTTGCACGTTGTCAACATCGTGCAAAGAGATAAAATGCTTCATTCTGTCGTTACCCCCCCGTCCCTAAAGGGGAGCTAAAAAAAGTTTCAAATAATCTATTTTATTTCCCCTTTAGGGTTGAGGGGTATATAAAATTGCTCTATTGACTTTAGCAGGGAGCGGTCCCATTGTTGTG
>JALQYE010000017.1 GCA_023254245.1 Emticicia sp. | reverse complement strand
ACTTAAAGCTGGAAATAAACCCGTAGATGTGGCAATAGTGTGTGAGGCCGCCGATTTGATATACCGAGATGGTTGGTATTATTTGCTTGCTACCCACGGTAGTTGTTGCGATGGTGCCAACTCAACTTATAATGTGGTAGTGGGTCGTTCGAGAAAAGTAACAGGGCCTTACATTGATAACGTAGGCAGAAGCATGATGGAGGGCGGTGGTAAAATGGTAGTGGCTACTCGTGGGAGACAGATAGGGCCAGGCCATTTTGGACGTATAATTCTTGAAAAAGGTATTGAAAAAATGTCCATTCATTATGAGGCAGATTTAGACCAAAGTGGTCGAAGCGTTTTGGGTATCCTTCCTATAGTATGGAAAGATGGCTGGCCAGTTGCGGGTGAAAAATTTAAAGAAGGAACTTATGAAATAGAATCGGTAAGAAGAGGATATGGTTTGGAACTTGCCGTAGATTTTAGCAGAATGGCGGGTGCTCAGCGTGGCTTTGGCCAGACAAATAACGAACCCATCAAGCCCGTACCTGCTCAAGAATTAGCCGATGTAATCAAAAGCTGGCCAACGGGCAATATTGATGTACGCATAGGTGATTATATGTTTCGCCCACATCAAAAATGGGCTATTACTGATGCCCCTGATTCTACGGGTTATTTAGGGGGGCCGTATTATAAAATTGTATTAGCAGGTACCGAACGAGCATTAGCCGCAACCGCCGATGCTCGTGTGATAACTGTGCCTGCCTTTACGGGTAGCCCAGAACAATTATGGAGAATTGACCAGCTCACTGATGGAACGTACAGAATAATGCCAAAAGTAGTGCCAAATTCGGGTAAAAAATTAGCATTGATTTCAGCAGGAGATAGCACACCAACGCTTGCCGAGTTTGACTTTGATAGCGATAATTCTAAATGGAATTTTAGGGTGCATTAATTGAGGCTCACAGGGCCTAACACAAATTTGTTTAAATTTTTCCAAAATAACTATTCAACCAAAATTCAAATTTTTACAATGAAAAAACTATTTTTCTCTTTATTTTTGTCAATTTTCAGTATCGTGGCATTTGCCCAAAATCCAATTGATGGTAGCTGGAAAGGCAGCCGAGAAACACCAAACGGCATATTTGAAGTAAATTATACTTTTAAGGTAGAAGGAAACAAATTAACAGGAGTTTGGAAAACTCAGAGAGGAGAGTCTCCAATAGAAGAAGGTACTGTCGAAGGTAAGAAGATTTCGTTTAGTGTTTCTCTTGGCGACCGTAAAATAAGCTACACGGGCGAGTTAGTTTCTGAAAAAGAAATAGTTTTAAAAAATGAGCGTGGCGAGATGAAACTTGCTAAACAGTAAAGAGTTATACCATATAATTGTTCAAAACAGCAGTTATATGGTACTTTTTTATTGGCTCTGATAACAGAAGTTGATGACTTATTTTTAAAAAGTAAATTATCAATATTCTTACCCCTGTTTTATTCAAAATAAATTTGAGTTTTCGAAAAACTCATTTAGTATTCTTCTATCTGTTTGTTTTTATTTCTTCGCTTTATAAATATAACCTTTCACCTTACAAGATGTAAAGTTGTCAAAAAGTATTTGTCAATATTTTAAATAAGTAGATTTAAAATATTTTTTTGCGTTAAATACTGATGAATACCCAATGAAAAGGTGTTTTGGGAGCGAATTAGTTGATGCAAGTAGTCGAAATAACATTTAAAGACTCACAAGGTTCTCAAAATGCCTGGTTCAACAAGTCGTAACTTTCTGAACCAGACCATTTAGAAAAGTCATCTACATATATATCGTATGAAATACAGTTCAAAAAGTAGGTTCAATATAAAATGTTTATTTATATTTGTGAGACTAACTTTTTGATACAGTATGAATAAAATATTCGGTTACGCCCGTGTTTCGACTATTGACCAAAATCTTGATACCCAAATTGACCTTTTAGAAAAATATGGTTGTGATAAAATCTTCCAAGATAAAATAACGGGACTTGCCATTCAACGACCCGCTCTTGATGATATGCTCTCGCAATTACGTGAAGGTGATACTGTTGTGGTTGCTCGCTTTTTTCGTTTGGGAAGAAACCGTGACCATGTAATAAATTTGGTCAATGACTTTGCTAATCGTAAAGTTATTTTCAAAGCACTTGATGTAGGGATAGATACTACCACCCCCGCAGGAAAATTGATACTTTCAATATTTGCATCTTTGGCTGAGTATGACCGTGAGGTAATTTTAGAAAAAACCAAGGCAGGTCAACAATTGGCGAAAGCTAAAGGGAAGCACATCGGAAGGCCGTCAGGGGTAAACCAAGATAACTTTAATAAAGTGAAAAAAGCACTTGAGAAAGATTTATCAGTATCCGAAATTGTGAGTTTAACGGGGATAAGTATTTCGAGTGTAAAAAGATATAAAAAAGCCATTCAACATTCGTTCTAATTTGACGGAGAACCTTGAAAATCATAATACCGTTTTCCTTAAAAAGGATTTCAACAAACTCCATGATGCTGATTTCATCTTAAAGCCGACGAAAAATATCAGTATACATCGTGCCGAAAACATTTATATCAATGTTCCTCTCCTAAGCTACCGAAATTGAATTAGTTACTCTTATTTTGTTTTTTGGTTAAACAGGGAATAATAAATTGAAATTATTCAAGTAAATTTGTAAATTAATTTAAAAATTACTTGAATAATGATAAAAAGGACATTAATAAACGAGATACCAAAGCTACTTTCATTTTTCCCTGTATTGGGTTTGATTGGCCCCAGACAAGTAGGAAAAACAACTTTAGTAAAAGTTCTTTCGGAGCAACTACCCAAGCCTATTTTATACTTAGATTTAGAAAATCTAAACGATTATACATTATTGGAAAAAGACCCACAGTGGTTTCTCGAACAACAAACCGACAAAATAGTGGTCATTGATGAAGTACAAAGGATGTTATCGCTTTTCCCGTTGTTACGGTCGCTGATTGACCAAAAACCTGAAGGTGGCAGGTTTATTTTATTGGGGTCGGCTTCGCCCGAATTATTGGCCAAAAGTTCGGAAACCTTGGCTGGCAGAATTGTGTATCGAGAATTGACGTCTATCAGACTTGATGAAGCAAAACAAAGCAATATTGGTTTGGAGCAACATTGGCTAAGAGGTGGTTTTCCGAGGGCTTTGTTGGCCCCTGATGCTGAATTATGGTATGATTGGCAAGAGTCATTTATGAAAACTTACGTAGAAACCGACCTACGTTTGTTAGGCTTGAAAGCTTCACCGATTGTGATTCAGAAACTACTCAGAATGCTGGTGACGATTCAAGGAATGACCGTTAATTATTCAAATATAGGCAATTCGATGGGTATTTCGGGCGTTACGATTCAGAATTACATGGATTATCTGGAGCATTCGTTTATTATTCGTAGACTTCAACCCTACTTTGTAAATGTTGGTAAGCGTTTGGTAAAATCTCCTAAATTATATTTCAGAGATGCAGGAATACTTCATTATTTGTCGAATATAGATGATTATGATTCTTTAGTGACAAATATCATTGCGGGACATTCGTGGGAGGGTTACGTAATTGAGCAGATTATTAGTCGATTAGCAGGAAACGTTCATCCGTATTATTATCGCACACAAAATGGGGCTGAGATTGACCTTTGCCTTTTGAAAGGGAATGAGATTGTAGCTGCTTTTGAAATCAAACTTTCTAATAAACCATCGACAAGTAAAGGAAATACTGAAGCTGTGCAGGATTTGAAGTCGCAGCATAATTTTATTGTCACACCATCATCGGAAGCTTTTACTATAAATTCGCTGTGGCAGGTTTGTAATATTGAGAATATTTGGGAGTATTTACAGCCACTTAAAGTGCTGAAAGAATGAAAAATGTATCGTTCTTTGCTAAATCAAAGAAACATTTACTTCCTTATTAGGGGGAGATTTTATCATATTTTTCAAGAATATTTAAAGGAAAATACGGAATTAGGCCATCAGAATAATTTTGTAAGTATGTTTCAGCCATTTTAAAATCAAGATTTTGATTAACACAATAGGATTTACTTTATACTTTACAAAAACTGGCTGGTTTTACTTTTTAATCTTACCTTCAATTTAATCGAGCTACACACCAAACGGGCTTTCTTTGAATTAATGAGATACTCTAAAGCAAAATCATATTCCCAATTTTGACGATATTGAACTTCCGAATTTACTTTTTTATTTCTTGGGTCTCTATAAAATTTAAAATTCATCTTGGTTTGAATCAATTAGACTCTTTTTTACATGTATGGTACCAGTTTATAGCTATTTATGCACCGTGTTATTATTCAGTAATTTTATATTATAATTCGTCAGAGCTTTTGTATTTCAGCAATATTTTTTTTAATTCTTCATTTTCGTTGATATAATGCTGTAATTGTCCTTTCAGGTACGCAACTTGAGAAAGTAAAGCATCAACTGTACGCTCTTCTTCATTCCACGGTGCAGCCTCATTGATATTTTTGGCTTGGTTGGCATATCCACGACAAGTGGACGAACAGTACTTTGCCGTCGAGCGACTGGCAAAATAAATTGTTCCACAATACAAACAAGTTTTTTCAAAAACTTTAGCATTATATTTGAGTTTACTACGGTCGAGAGTAGGCATTGATATCTATGTTTAGATAGTGCAAATATACAATATTATATCGAGATAATTGCGTTATAATTTCAATAATTAGCTTATAAATATTCATAATAATTCCCACTATCAGTAAATTTATCAATCCAAAATAATATTTATTTTTTGGGTACATATATACATTTTTTTAGTATATTTGGGTAAAATATTTATCACATATGACTAACCAAGAACAGATATTAAAGTTTATAAGACATAATCCAGCATTATCAATCAGCACGCTCGAAAAAGAAGCTGAAATTCCACGACAAACAATTACCAGAGCTTTAAACGAAGGCAGAGCAATTCCTGAAAAACATTTGAATCAACTCTTACCTGTCATCACAAAGTATGGCTACTCTCCTACCCTATACCAAAAAGCAAGAGTTATTTCGGTAGTCAATCATAAAGGGGGGGTCGGAAAAACTACAACTACAGTTTCTCTGGGCGAAGCCATGGCTAATATCGGGTTTAAGGTCCTATTAATTGACCTTGACCCACAAGGAAACCTTAGTCAAGTTCTCGGAATTGATTTACCTGAAGTGCAGGTCGCCGATGCCTTACTTGACAACGCTCCTTTTCCAGTAGTCAATATTGATATAAACTTAGACCTTGCTCCTTCCGACATTGACTTAGCCAATGTAGAAATGCGTTTTCATGAACTCACTGGCGGAGAGTTTCGTCTTAAAAACAGAATGAGCCATTTACTCGAAAACTACGATTATATCATCATCGACTGTCCTCCTTCCCTAAACAAACTTACCATTTCAGCTCTTACTGCTTCTTCGAGTTGTCTAATCACTCTACTACCTGAAATGTCCGCTGTCAAGGGTTTAAATTCTATTTGGGGAAAAATTTCAGAAGTCAGGCGAGACCTAAACGCAACATTAGTGATTGACGGAATTGTGTTTACAATGGTGAAACGTAATACCGTACACGACGGAATAAAAGCACACGTAAAAGAAGAAGTAACAAACGTAAAAATATTTGAGTCAGAAATTAAGCATTTAATTGATTTTCAGAAATCGCAGATTGCACAAAACGCAATTGCAAAATTTGCCGAAGGCTCGGAAGCTGCAAAATGTTATAAAGAATTCTGCGATGAATACATCGCTTACTTACAAATCGTAAAATAATCAAATGAAAACTAACATAAAAGATATTTTGGCTGCTAAAACCAAACAAGCACTTTCGAGTAATATTCTACAAGCAGATTCAATTAGAAAAAAAATCATCATTTTAGAAGAACTCCAGAGCCTAATTCCACCACTTTTAGAGGATGAATTTAAGCAACTTGAGAATAATATTTTGGAGCATGGTTGCCAAAGTCCACTTCAATTATGGCAGGTTAACAAGAAAACTTTAAACCTTCCATATACCCAAGAAGATGAGCTCGCTTATGTTTTGATTGATGGCCATAATCGTTTCAATATTTGTTCGAACCATAATTTACCCTTTGAAATTTATCAATTATCTTTTAATTCTCTCAAGGACGCAAAAGATTATATGATTAATTTACAATTGGGAAGACGCAATCTAAACCCTACCCAAATTGCCTATTTCAGAGGTTTACGATATAACAACGAAAAGGCAGATAAAACCGAAAATCTCTCGAAGGGACAAAATGTCCTTTCGGAAGAACGTAACAAAATAATAGCCGATAATTCTTCGAAGGGACAAAATGTCCCTTCGGGAATTTCAACTGCTGAACGTCTTGCCGAAGAATACAAAGTCAATGCAAAAACTATAAAAAGAGATGCTGAATTTGCAAAAGGTCTTGAAAAACTTAGCTCTGATTTACGAAATAAAATTTTGATTGGTGAAGAAAAAATTGAAAAGGGAATAATTCAGGAATTGGGAAAAAATACAGCAATCATTGCTCCAATTTCTACAGTCCAAGAAATCCAAAATCTGAGTGAAGTTGTTTCTGCTAATACTGTAAATCCAATTAGACAACAAGTAGAAATTATTAATAGTATGCTTAAGAAATTTTCTAAGACTCAACAGAAAACTGACTTAGAAGAGCTAATCAAAACAGCCAAAGAGATTTTAAAAACACTGAAATAGTTTGATACAATTGATAGGGGAGGAGAGAAGCTTCCACTTCCCCATTTTTGTTATATAAACTGACCTGTCTAATTTTACAAAATACAACAAAATTGGAACTTAAACTTATTAAAATATCTATTTTTTTCATATACCCCAAAAATGTTATACTTAGCACTGTTTCAAGTTTTTCATAGTAATTAGTTTAAGTCAAAAATCAAACTATTTGAATATCAACACATTGGAGTATCTAAACTAAATAGTAAGCTTCCCCCGAAAAGTTATACTAAGTCATTTTATAACATTTTTGGGGAAGCGGGAAAAAACATTTAAAAGAAGTTTAAGGATATGCTATATGTTACATATCTATTGAATATTTATAAGATATTTTTAAAATACCAACATCAGTGTTTTGTTACTTTTATTTTACTTTTATTTTATTTAAAAGCTTTCCAAGTACATAATTGATTGATTATTAATAAGATATATTATATTTTATAACAAAAGTGGGGGATTTTATAACAAAAGTGGGGATTATTATATCAAATCTGGGGAATACTATAACAAAAGTGGGGAATACTATATCAAATTTGGGGATTTTATAACGAAAATGGGGATTTTTTTATTTTCGATACCTTTCTATAACAAAAGTGGGGATACATAAAACTAAACAATAGTTACGGAGTAATGCCCTAACTATAACATTTCTGAGGATTATATAACACATTTAAAAATATTGTTATATTTGTTTTATTTTAAATTAAAATGAAGAAAGATAAAAACGAAGGAAGTGGCTCAATCAAACTCATCAGGAAATCCAATGATTTGGTAGAAGGTAGATATAGATTTGATATTTGGGAGACACGAGTATTTACCAAAATGCTCACGTTAATAAAAAAAGATGATGAAGACTTTAAAGAATATCGTATTTATCTGAAAGATGTAGTTAAAGATTTTGGCTTATCGCACAAAAACTCCTATAAAATGTTGAAAGATGGGGCGAAAGGGCTAACAAAAAAAGAAATCAGAATAATTAGAGATACGCCCGAAGGTTTAAAAGAATTTCAGACACATATTGCAGTAGGGGTGGACAGCTTTGTGAAAGATGGAAATTACGTAGATATTTCTTTTCATCCCAAGATGAAACCCTTTTTACTTCAATTACAAACCCAATATTTGATGTATGATATACGTAACGTATTGGGGATTCAGAGTTCGTTCTCTGTTAGAATTTATGAGCTATTGAAACAATATGAGCGAATTGGTAAGAGAAGATTTAGCGTGCAAGAGTTGAAAGAGATGCTTGATATTTCAGATAAATATCCGCTCTACGCAAATTTTAAACAGAGAGTAATTTTAAAGGCTCAGGAAGACCTTCAAGAAAGTACAGATATTCGTTTCACTTTTGATGAAATCAAATATGGAAAACAAATTTCGGAATTAGTATTTAATATTTTCAAGAATAATAAAGTTGTTGATTCGAGAAATGAAGAAGAAGTCCTTGATTTACCGCAACTCGACATCAATGTTCAGAATTTAGTAGAGCGTGAGATATTTTCGATGGTTCGTGATTTTAAAGGAGCGAGTTTGAAAACTGTACAAAAATGGTTGAAACTTTACCCAGAAGAATATATAAAATCAAGAATTATACTTGTGAAAAATTTGATACAAGTAGGGCAGAAGGTGGCAAATCCGATGGGTTTTATTCAGTCGATGATGTCTCAGCCCAATATTTTTGACCCAATTCAAGAAGAAAAAAAAATACAGGAAGCTCAAAGACAAAAACAGAAAGAAGAACTAAAATTAAAAGAGCAAAAATTATCTAAAGAGCAACAACTCGAACAATTGAGGCAAGACTTTAGTGAGGCAAAACTAAAATTGATAGAAATGCTTTTGCTGGAGAATAAGACTTTGGCTGCAGAGTTTACCTCCGAACTGAAAGCACTTCGAGAGCAAATTAATCCACCTTTTATTATTCAAATTGCTCTTGAACATTATGAGACAAATCTACCTGGTATAATTCCCGATAGTAACGAAGAACTAATTTATAATTATAAGCTTGGAGGTAGTTTTGGAGCATTGATGATGGATTGGTTTGAGAATAGATTTTCAATCAAATTCAATGAATTAAGTCAGGTTTTTGAGCAAAAGATAAATAGCCTTTTATAGTATTAACTTATAATCTTTCTTTATATAATCCGTTGTATCGTATTTGAGAAGTTTTTATGTTTGAATAAGCTTGTTTGAGGAACATATTAATGAAAAAATATGCGTTGGAAATTGTCGAATTAAGGAGGGCGAAAATGTAATTACGATGAGAGAATTATGAAAGGTTAATGTACGCATTGATAAAAACTACCAAGCAATAAAGTCATACCATCTAAGAAATTTCCCGAATAAAATTGAACGGCGGGTTCGGTGGTGAAAACTTCCATTTTTCGACCAGTGGTTGGCTCATAAACTGAAGTCACATTTTTTAGTTTTTTACTCGAATCAGTAAAAGCCCAGCAGTGGTCATAGCCTTTTCCAAATTTAATTTGTGGGTCGTTGGCATCGTTGATTCGTTCGCCAATTTTGTGAGCGGTCAAGAAATCGAATAGAGTGCCCGCCACAGTCGTGAGTTCTCCCGTTGGAATTAACGTTCTGTCAACAGACACTAATTTATCAGCTAAGATAGTGACTTCGTGGTCAAGGATTTCTTTATTTACATTACCCGTAAGATTGAAATAGGTATGATTCGTAAGGTTGATGACGGTTGTTTTATCTGTTTTAGCTTTGTAGTCAATCTTTAGAGAATTATCCTTTTTGAGGGTGTAAATAACTTCCACATCTAAGTTTCTTGGGTACCCTTCTTCTCCATCAACCGATGTATAATTCAATTTTAGCTGTGGTTCTTGGCTATCTATTGCAGTGGCTTTCCAAAGTACTTTATCAAAACCCTTTTTTCCACCGTGTAGGGCATTCGGACCATTGTTTTTGGCTAACGTATATTCTTGGCCATCAAGCGTAAATTTGCCTTTACCAATTCGATTGCCGTATCTTCCTACCAATGCTCCAAAAAACGCCCCCCCCCCTTTAGGTAAGTATCGAGGGTTTCGCAACCAAGTGTTACTTTTTCATATTTTCCATTTTTATCAGGGGCTGTTAGGCTTGTAATAATTCCGCCGTAGTTTGTAATCTGGGTTTCCATCCCACTGCTATTCCGAAGCGTAAAAAGCTCCGCTTTAGTGCCATCGGGTAAGGTGCCAAATTCTTTCTTTTCAATACTGATTGTAAAACCAGCAGTAGAATAATACTAAAAATTGTTTTAGAGGAACGTTTATAGATGTTGAAATAACTTCATTTAAAAAGAATTTGTACAATTCCGATATTTCCAACATGGGCTGAAAAAATCTTCAATCCATTTGGAAGCAGCAGAAGTTGAGTTGGCGAAACAATCAAAAGCGTGTTTAATTATGGATTTTAAGTCATCTTTTGATAAAATAAGCCCTTTTTGACTAATTTTTCTTTTGACCTGTTTCCATACCTTTTCGATGGGATTAAGGTCGGGAGCATACTTAGGGATATTAATTATAAAAATACCCAGTTTCCTTGCAGTTTGCTGAACTTGGGCATTGATATGTCCTCTTACATTATCCCAAAGCAGAACGGTTGCTTTATATTTTTGATTTTGTTCTTTGACTTGATAGAGTATTTTGGAAAAAGATTCGGGTTTAGCGTTTTCAATATCGCAACAAAAACTATTGCCATTTAGGGCATAAAAGCCGAAGGTTTTACAAGAAAGTTTTTGTGTATTAACCTTTCGTGTTTTACGATAGATTGACCACATTCGAGCCGTATTTGAGTTTGCTTGCGGGCAAGCTTCATCAGCAAAGCCAAAAGCTATTTCGTCTATATTTAAGCCTAATAGTTGCAAAGCATCGGTTGTTGCAAGTAGTTTATCAGTCAACTCTTGCTCTGATTTATCACTCCTACGATAATCTAAGGGTTCTGGTTTAGAATGAAATACACCCATTTCCTTGAGTATGGTTCGTAAATGTCTCTGGCTATAATTAACACCAAATTTGTCTTGTACTAATTGGTCTATTTCGCCTAATGTCCAGAAATCTTTTGTCCCTAATTCGACTTTCAAAGTCGCTTTTTGCTCAGTACTTAGTTTGCTTTTTGCCCCACCGCCTTTGCCTTGTTGATTTATTATGCCCCCCTCTTTTTTTTGTTCCAGTCCTCTATCCATTCATATAGTGTTGGTAAGCTAATGCCTGTAAAAATACTAACTTCTTCGAGGCTTTGACCCGAATGGATTAATTTAAGTGTTAGGCATTTGAAATCATCGCTATAACTATTCCGATTGTTCATAAACCGTTCAAGACGGTCTGGTTCATCAACTGATATCCGTTTTCGCATTGTTGTAGTTTTTTAACTAACAATTTAACCAAGTTATTTCACAATCTATAAAATACTCTTTACCATTGTTTTTAGCTTGATTATAATTCAAATCCAATTTCCCAAATATGCCCAAACGGGTCTTTCAATTTTCCGATTCTCCAACTATCTTCGGTAGTCATTGGGCAAATTTCGGTTGCTCCTAAGCTGATGGCTTTCCCAAAAAAGCTATCAGCATTTTTGGTGTTTAAAATAATTCTTACCGAAGAATTGGATAAAACTTTTGGACTAAAGTTTCCATTTTCGGGTTCTTCATCGGCTACATAAAATTCGGCTTCTTCTATTTCCAAAACCGAAGAAATTTTATCTTCTGAAATCTTCCATCTTTTGATTTCAATGGCATTAAAAGCCGTTTGATAAAATTCTACGGCTTTTTTACCGTTATTTACTGTGAGAAAAGGTTTTATGGTAGTCACTGGATTTTTTGGTTTAAAATCTAACAAAAATACATAGTTTCATCGACCTTCTTCAAAAATTACTATAATAAATTTGTATCTCAAAACCTCAATTTTCAATATTGAAACAATGAACCAACTCAAAAAAGGTGAATACTACGGAAGTCATTATCAAAAATCGGTTTTTGAGAACATCATCGTGACCGATACCGAATATACGCACCCAAAAGTTGATTGGCATTACCATCAAAATCCGTATTTTACGTTTTTGTTGCAGGGGCAATTATTTGAGGCCAATAAAAAAGAAAGTTATCATTTAGAACAAGGCGGTTTGTTGTTTCATAATTGGCAAGATGCTCACTATAATATCAAGCCGCCCGTTTATACCCGAGGTTTTCATGTAGAATTGAACGAAAATTGGTTTAAGAAATTTGATATTCCGTTGTTGAATTTTGAAGGAAGCATGAATCTTAAAAACCCTTTGGCGAAGAGTTTAATGGGTAAAATATTCTTAGAGTCGAAGGCAAATGACCAACTTATGAGTCTTGGTATAGATTCGTTGTTGATTGAACTTTTTAGCTTAATTGGAGACATTCAAAAAATAAGTACCAAAAAGCCCGATTGGGCAAATAAACTTCAAGAATTACTTTGGGAAGAACCGACAGATTTTTCATTACAAGATTTAAGCATTACTTTGGGCATTCATCCCGTACATTTATCAAGAGAATTTAGCCGATATTTTGGTACAAGTCTGGGGAATTACATCAGATTAGTCAGGGTAAATAAGGCTTTTTGCTTGATGGCCTCGCATAAATTCTCCTTGACTGAAATCTGCTACCAATGTGGTTTTTACGACCAAAGCCATTTTATTTCGTGTTTTAAGCGGGTTTTTCAAACCACACCTTCAAAATTATTAGGTAAAATGTAGCGATGTTAATATTTTACAATTTTGATAATCAAAAAATGCACACCTTTGCCGCTTCAGTCAAGGTTTCAACTGATTTATCAATCAAAAATGAGAAAAATACTTCTTTATATTTTCATTCTGTCATGGTTCGAAAACCGTAGTTTCGCTCAAAATATCGTTGAGCCTGAGTCAAAAATGACGACATTGCGTCAAGTTAATATTGGCAAGATATTTTTTACCGACAAACGTATTCCAACCGAATCATTGACTCAAGAAGATTTTCTCAAAACTTATACCTTAACCAATAAAAGTAACCTTTCCTTTGTTGCTTATTTCGATAATTCGCTCACCAATTATAAGCATAAATTAGCACCACAACTTTCGTCAGATTCGCTTTTTAAGGTTGGAAATTATCAGTTTAGTTTGTTTATAGACAGCAAATTAATCTACCAAAGTAATCTTTTGCCGGGGGCTCCGCAAGCTAAAAATCAAGATACTGATACTTTTTTGAACCGTCCGTTCATTGATAATATTAATGGACAAGGCTCGTGGTCAGAGTCTTTTTGGAATCGTTTTTTGCGAAATGGAGGAGATAAAACATTGACAGACGGGAGACATATTTTAAAAATAGAAATTCGACCTTATGTGAAAACAGATACAGTAAAAGTTGGTGAAATCATGGCTTGGGGTGAATTGCCAATTGAAGTAGCCAGACATCCCAAAATAGATATTTCAAAGATTAGCTTGAATGAAATCTCACCATATAATGGTCTTGCCGTTTCAAATGAACAATTTGATAATCAGAAGATTAAAGAACTAAAAGGAGCTATTGACGAAGGTATTTATAAGAAAATTAACGGCATTGTAGTATTGAAAAATGGTAAAATTTTAATTGAAGAATATTTCAACGGGGAAAATCGAAATTCGCTACACAATCCTCGCTCGGTTGGGAAATCGTTTGCTTCAACCATGACAGGAATAGCTATAAAAGAAGGATTTCTAAAAAATGAAAACCAAACTATTAGCGATTTTTATCAATTAAATCAATTTCAAAATTACAGTTCAGCGAAAGGCAATGCCACCATAAAAGACTTGCTAACCATGAGTTCGGGCTTTGATGGAAACGACGAAGATTACAGCTCAGTAGGCAACGAAGAAAATATGTACCCAACCGAAAATTGGGTAAAATTTGCATTGGATTTACCCTATCAAGACAGTCTCAAAAAGAATTGGCATTATTTCACGGCAGGAGTAGTGCTTCTGGGTGATATTCTGAACCAACGTGTACCGAATGGCTTAGAAAAATATGCTGAACAAAAACTCTTTGGCCCGCTCGGAATCAGCAACTATAAATGGCAATATACGCCCCAAAATGTACCCAATACCGCAGGTGGAATTCAGATGAACGCCCTTGATTTTGCCAAATATGGTCAACTCTATAAAAATGGTGGTTTATGGAATGGAGTGCAAGTTTTGCCTAAAAACTGGGTTGAAAAATCATTCTCTAAACAAAAACAAATCGTGGGTAGAGATAATGAGTTTTACGGCTATTTGTTTTGGAATAAGACTTTCAAGGCTGAAAATAAGAATTACGAAGCCTTTTATTGTGCAGGAAATGGCGGAAATTATATTTTGGTTTTCAAGAATGAGCCGTTGGTAATTGTCATAACGGCCAGTGCTTACGGGCAGTATTATGCTCACTCGCAAGTAGCCGAAATGTTATCGAAATATATCTTGCCAGCAGTTGGTAAATAGCAAGAGTTCGGGTTTAATGACCTACATAATTTTGCTTGGTTTGACTAAATCCGAACTCTTTTTTGGTGGGCTACTACGAAACTTTATTGAGCGATAAATATTCCGATGGCGAAATATTGTATTTTGCTTTAAAGGCTCTCGCAAAATAATTTGGATTGGAAAACCCAACCGAATAGGCAATCTGCGAAATCTTCATATCGTTTTTCTGTAAGAGCGATAAGGCTTTTTTCAATTTCAACGACCTCACATACTCAACGGGGCTTTCGCCTGTGAGATTTAACACCTTTACGTATAGTGTACCACGGCTGACAAACATCGCTTTACTCAATTCCTCAATCGAAAGATTTGGATTTTCGATGTTTTCTTCCACATAACGAGTGATTTTTAGTAGAAATTTCTCATCTTCCGAGATTGTCTCTACTTCTGGCTTCTCAATTTGGATGTGTTTACTATACGTATTTTTTAGTAAACTATTCAGACTAAGTAGGTTTTCAATTTTAATATTCAATAAATGAAAACTAAATGGCTTGGTCAGGTAATCGCTGGCACCTGCACCCAAACCTTTAAGCTGTTCGGTTTCTTCCGATAATACTGTGAGCATAATGATTGGAATGTGCTTGGTTCGGCTATCACTCTTAATTTTTCGAACCATTTCAATGCCGTCAACCACTGGCATGTTCACATCACTAATAATGAGCTGCGGGTGACTCGACAATGCTTTTTGCCAGCCTTGCTTACCATCGGCAGCCTCGATTATTTTGTATTTATTTTTCAAACTTTCAACCAAATAAGCTCGTAAATCGGCATCGTCATCTACAATCAAAACGATTGGTTTTTCAATTTTGGGTGGTTCGTTTTTCGCAAAACTCTCGACAGCGTCTTCACTTTCGTGTAAAACAGTAGAATTAGATTGCTGAAAACTAATGGGTTGCAAAGGCAGAGAGATGATAAAGGCACTGCCAACTCCTTCTTCACTTTCTACTTTTATGGTTCCGCCATGAAGTTTTACAAATTCTTGGGCAATTGATAACCCGATACCGCTTCCTTGATTCAAAATTTCGACATTGTTTTCGGCTTGAAAGAAACGTTCAAATATTTTATCAGTCAATTCGGCAGGTAGGCCGATTCCCGTATCTCGCAAAATCATTTTTATGCCAGTTTCGCCCTCGGCCGTAATTTGGAGACTAACATTGCCGCCGTCGTTGGTAAATTTTATGGCGTTTGAAAGTAAGTTTATCAGAATACGTTCCAGTTTATCTTTATCGAACGAAGTATTGTAATTGCTAAACGCACTCACAAAATGCAAAGCGATGTTTTTTCGGACGGCAATGTATTTAAACGAATCAACAATTTCTTGCGTGAAAGTAATCAAATCGCCTTCGGTTTTATGGAGTGTTAGTTCGTTATCTTCGATTCTTCTAAAATCAAGCAATTGATTGACCAGATTGAGCAGCCTTTTGGCATTACGGCTTATGAGGTTGAGCATTTCTAAGCGTTCGGTGTCTTTTTCATGGAACATCAAGTTTTCAATCGGATTCAACACAAGTGTGAGCGGCGTTTTTAGCTCATGGCTCAGGTTGGTCAAAAACTTGATTTTTACTTTTTCGAGTTCCATTTTCTGCTCGGCTTCATGGCGTTCTTTTTCGATTAAATGATTCATTTCCAAGCGTTCTTGCTTTCGCATGAATTCATTTTCTAAGCGTTGAATCGAACTACGGCGAATTGCCCAGACTGCCAGTAAAACAAGTAATATGTAAAAAAAGTAAGCGTAGTAAGTACGCCAAAATGGAGGTTTAACGGTTATTTCAATAATTTTTTCGGGAGTTTCCCATGAGCCATCTTCGCTGTGTGCTTTTAGACGGAAAGTATAAGTTTTTGGGTCTAAGTTCGTATAAACAGCCGTGGTGTTTGTTCCGACTTCATTCCATTCTTTATCAAAACCTTCAAGTTTATATGAATAGCGGTTTTCATGCGGAGCGGTGTAATTTAGGGCAATAAAATCAATAGAAAAGTTTTGTTTATAGCTCAAAATCATTTCTTTTACTCTTGAAATATGCTCGGTGATTTCGGTATTTTCAACTGGGTTTACTTGTTTGTTATTGATTTTTAAGTTGGTTGTTACCAAAATCGGAATGTTGTTTTTTTGGAAGATGCTTGATGATTTAAAATAATTGAAGCCATCGAGTCCGCCAAAAAATAACGTTTTATCGGCCGTTATCAAGCCCGAACCGATATTAAAAGTGCTTTGCTGAACGCCGTTGTAGTGTGTAAAATTTCGGAAAACCTTTTTATTGACATCAAAAGAGCTTATTCCCTTATTTGTACTCACCCAAAGTTTACCTTTATCGTCTTCCAATATTTTATAAATAACCTGATTCGATAATGAATAACTTTCATCGAAGCATTCGAAAGATTTTGTGTTAGGTTTATATAGGCACAGGCCACCGCCCAAAGTACCAACCCAAACTTTGCCTGTGTGGTCGCAGTAAATGGTTTGTACTCGGTCCATCGGCAAGCCACTATTTCCCGAATTAAGCACTTGAAAACTATTTTGTGTTGGGTTGTAGATAGCTATACCCGTGCCATTTGAACCAAACCAAAAATTACCCGATTTATCTTGCTCAATTACGGTAATAAAATTGTTTAGTGGAATTTTCTGACCAGCCTTTAGTCCAAAAATCTGTTCAGTTGATTCTAACTGATTTGTTGCAGGGTCGAAACGATAAATAGAATTGCCATTTGTTCCTATCCAAGTTTTACCATTTTTGTCGGTTTTAAAACAATTAATTGCCACATCACTGGCGTCGTTGTTATTTTTGGGAATGTATAAATAACGAGAAGCACCAGTGCCAAGATTAATGTTGTATAAACCAGCTTGATAAGTACCCACCCAAAGCGAATTTCCTGTACATTCAAGGGCTATGATTGATGAATTATTGGCTCGTTGTTGGGGTAATCGATAAGGTTTTATCTGTCCAGTTTTGGAATTAAAAATGTTCAAGCCCGTTCCCTCAGTTCCGATAAAAACATCACCAGATGGACTTTCTGCAAACGACATTACAGAACTGCCCGTGAGTCCGTTTGGGTCGAAAGGTTTAAATTGTTTGTGATTAAAAAAAGCTAAGTTGGTGTCATACTTATTGATACCAGCTTGATAGAAAGCAATCCAGTAGATGCCTGCGTTATCGATGTAAATATCTCTGACCGAACGCCCGTACGTGTTAGGTGTAAAGCCGTTTTGCTCCACCAACGTACTTTTAACTCTACTAACTTTTCCAGTTGAAGGATTCAGAATATCAAGATTACTTTCAGTCCCTACCCAAATTTGTCCTGTTTTATCGAAGGCAATCTTATGAATGTGGTTGTTGGAAAGCGTATTTACATCGTTTTTGTCAGATTTATAGACAGTAAAACTATCTCTGATTCCATTCATCAGGTTTAAGCCACCTTTGCCAGTACCAATCCATAATTTTCCATTTTTATCTTCCGCAATGCAAGTAATCTGATTATTGGAGATAGCATCTGGTCGAGCTGGGTCGCTTAAAAATCTAATAAATCGGTCGTTTTTCTTGTCATAAAGATGTAGGCCGTTGTCGGTGCCTACCCAAATATTATTACGACTATCCTCAAAAACACGTTTGATAGTATTTGACGTTAACTTAAATTTATTATTGATATCGGCCTTAAATGCTTTTGCTCGTTTAGTGATAGGGTCAAAGACAAAAAGCCCGGCGTATGTACCGACCCAAATTTTGCCTGACTGGTCGGCACAAAGGCTGATAATCCAACCGTATTTCGAGAAATCGTAATTAATGAATGAGTCTAAATTGAGATTATAAACAGATAATGTAAGGTTAGTAGCCAGCCAAATTCGGTCGGCTTTGTCTTGAGTCATGGCTATCACTGGGCCTCGACCGATGCTTGTGCTGTCACGGTCTCTGTGCTGATAGGCAGTAAATTTTTGTCCATCAAAACGGTTGAGTCCATCTTCGGTGGCAAACCACATAAAACCGTTTTTATCTTTTATGATAGCATTGACCGAATTAGAAGTTAGTCCATTTTTACTACTGTAATTAATGAATTTATACTCAATCTGTTGTCCGTGAACCCATTGAATTACTCCCAAAAGAACCAATAAAATATATAACTTTCTCATTTTTGCTGAATTAACCTTACGATACTCCAAAGATATTATCCGACTGTTATCTCTCACAAATTAAATATACGATTCTCAAAAATTATCACTTTAATCGTGTGGGGCTTTTACAGAAACAATCCCCCAGCATTTTGTCAGAATGTGGGGGATTCGGTGTTTTTAGTGGCGATGTTTCAATTACTTCAAATTTGCTTTGAGAGCTTCTGCTACATACGAATAAGCTAATTTTCTTACGTATTGTTGATTCCAAAGTCCGATTGGTTCATCAGCTCTCCAACTTGAATTGGCAGGGCTATCCAACGGGCTCCATAACGTAATTCCATAACGCTGAGCCGCAGGAACAATCTCAAAGTATTTGTCAATCACATATTTATACATTTCGGCTTGTGCTTTGTAGTGGTCTTGTGTAGCCGCCGCAGTTTTTACACCCGCTAAACCGATATCCATTTCCGAAATCTTAATCAGTTTGCCTGTTGCTGCCAATAATTTAAACATTTCGGCAATTTTTGCTTTATCAGATTTAATATCGATGTGCATTTGTGTACCGATACCATCTACTTTTGCACCTTTGCTTTCGATGTATTTTACGTATTCGATGAGTCCTTTACATTTATCCAGACTAAATTCTAAGTTATAATCATTGATGAAAAGAATGTCGTTTGGATTGCCGTATTTTCTGGCCAACTGAAAGGCCATTACGCCGTAATCTTTACCTAAATAATCTTGCCAGTAAAATTCATCAGCTTTCAATGTTCGACCTACACCCGTTTTGAGTTCATACGGTTTTCCATCGTCCATTGGTTCGTTTACTACGTCCCACGCTTTTACGTAAGGTTTGCTCACGGCCAACATTCCCGACATCCACTTATCCAATGTATTTGTAATGAGTGTCTTTTTTACTTCTGGCGACTTTTCTCTGGTTTGTACACTTCCCGTAGCGTTATACTTTGTTAGAGTAATGTTATCGAAATAATAACTCGTGGCGGTTTTACCGAGATTAAACGCAATAGCTCCACACGTAGCCATATCGGCCGTAACAGTAATTTCTCTGGTATAAGTAGTCCAAGTAGGAGTAGCCGAAATTGTTCCGAAGAAATCCCAGTGTTTGTATGCTCCAGGCGTTACGTGTGCTTGCGTTGGGTACGATGCCGCAACATCGGCTCTCACGTCCATTTTTAAGGTATACCTCTCGCCTTGAACAGCCGCAGGTGCAAATCTTATAAAAAATTGACTTTCCCAATCATTGGTACGAACACTGGCGTTGGTTATTTTTAAGGCTCTTCCAACGCCGTTAGCACCACCGCCAGCGGCCGTGTATGAGGTTACGGCATTAGCATTGGCTTGAAAATTAGCAGAAGCGTCTGTTTCAAAATCATTAGCCGTGATTAGGTCCCAACCTGGCCCAGTTGATGATAAAACATCAGGTGCAATAACACTTCTCAAATAGGTAGCATTTTGGTTTGCGTGCCAGCACAAGGTGTGTCCATAAACAGATACGCCAGCAGTTTTGGCATTTTCGAGCAATCTTGAAACATTATCAAGAGCCAAATTTCCATTCGATTGCACAACGCCACCGTGCTTCATTTCATACCCTAAAACAATTTCATCGAAATTTTTATTAGCCAGTCTATACATTACGCCTTTGTTGTTGTAGTCGGCCAATGAAAGGGCAGCACCCAATTTGAAATTTGGGTGTGCAGTACGATTAATGTATGATTTTAGTGTAGGATAGCTATCAATTTCCTCTTGCATTGCCACACTTTCGGGTTTCGGAACAGTGTATTGCAATGGCTCCATTTTGGCACACGAAGCCGCTAAAATGGCGGTTAGTCCGAGTGATAATTTATATAATTTGTTCATAAAATAAATATTCAATAGGTCAATGAAACATTACTTTGCCACTGGCGAGAAGGTCTCGAAAGCCACTGTGCGGTCACGCATCACGAGCGTGTCGGTTGTGGCTACTTTCATTCCAGCAACGTTTACTTCATACTTCAAATAAAGTGCATCACGGTCTTTATTTCCCCAACTTTTTTTCTCTCCTTTTTTCACAAAAGCACCATTGCCAGAGGCAGTTACACCACTTGTTAGAGAAGAAACGGTACATTTTCCATCGTTATCGAACTTCATCAATAAGTTTACATTTACGTTTTTATTGTCTTTGTCTTTCAACACCACAGGAAATTCGAGTTCGGTCAATGACCTCGTTGTTAGTTTGTTTACTTCATCGTTTTCTACGAATTGTGCATGACGAACAACCGTGCGATTTACGGCTCCAGTAACTACATCGTTTCCACGACGGAGGTAATTGCCATGCCAAGGGTTGATGTATTTGATGGCATACAAAACAAAGTTTTTGCCAGCAAGAGCAGGAATTGCATTTACATCACTTTGCGTAATTGCCATCGGAATTACGTAAGTATTTTTGATTGATTTTGGGTCGGCAAAAAACGCATCGGTCAGTTGTACATCCACGCCACCCGCCAAAGCACCTTTGGGAATGATAATCTTATTAGACGCCAACGAATAGTAGTTGTCTGGCATAGCGAGAATTTCATCTCTACCAGCCCCGAACAACATTCCGTTTTTAAGAAGGGTTTTATCAACCGAAACTTGAATGGCTATATCGCTTCTGCTTTCATAAACACCACCTAAAGTGGCATAAATCTGGCATTTTTTGGCATTATCTAAGTCAGTATTTACGAAGGCATCTTCTCCGAGTGTAATTGTTCTTACTGGATACTGGTAAGCAAAATATACATTCTGAGTTTTGAAGTCAGGAAACTCAACTTCCTTGTTGCAAGAGGCAAGTCCAATCAGGAACAATACCGATACATAAACTAATCTCTTCATATTGATATAAAATTTTGTCGTAATATATGTTAGTTCCAACCTTCGTTTTGTACGAGTGCCGAATATTTTAGGATTTCTGAATATGGAATTGGTCCATATTTCATGTGACTCTTGAATATTCTGTCTTGAACAGCTGGTATTACTGTGTAAACACCATTCTGAATACTCATGCCTTTGGCTGGTTCGGTAAGGTCGGCGTTCCAACGGCGTAAATCCCAGAATCTGAAACCTTCAAAGCAAAGTTCTAAACGGCGTTCGTTACGGATTAACTGACGCATGGTTTCTTTGTTGCCTTTGGCACTTTCCAGATAGGCATCGTTGTTGGTTAAGCCAATACCCGCTCTTCTGCGAATCGCTCTGATGATATCATAAGCCGAATAGGTATTTGAACCTGTACCAGTTGGCCCAAAAGCCTCATTAGCTGCTTCGGCATAAGCCAATGCAATTTCGGTATAACGGATATGTGGCTTGTAACGACGTTGGTTACTGGCTGATGTTGGGTTTAGGTTTACATCCTGACGCAATAATTTTCTCAAATAATAACCCGTGCGAGTTGATGTTTCAACTTTATTGAGTGCGTCGTTTGTAGGGCCGTTTGCGGTTGTATTGATGGCCGTATTGTTTACGCCAGCAGTTGCACCATTCACCAAGATAAACATTCTGAGGCGTGGGTCACGGTTGGTGTAAGGGTCGTTGGGATTATAACCACTCTGCGGACTATTAATCGGATAACCATTGAGCATCGGGAAGGCATCAACCAAATTTTGTGTTGGATTGATACGACCATTTCCGAAAAGGGTAGGAGGGAAGTTTGCTTGCTCTAAGTCTCGGTTTTCTAACCAGTTATTACGCCAAAGAATTTCGGGTGGATTGGCTCCGTCTCGCAAAGCTGCAATTTCGGCCGTATTTGAATACCACGTTAAGCCACTGGCTGCGTTGGTCGGTATGGCACTTAAACCACCATTTAAGTTTAATACTGCTGCTGCTGCATTGGCTGCATCAGCCCATTTGTCTGCACCATTGCTGAATGCAGGGCTTGCTGCCAACAAAGCTGTTTGTGCTTTGATTGCTTTGGCAATTCGACCCGTAAATAAACCGCTGAACGTAACACCGAAAGCACGGTTATATTGCTCTACCGTTACTTTTCCATATTTGGCTGGTATTTGAGCTGCTTGTCCGAGAGCAATATCACGATAATCTAATGGCAATTTTACATCAGCACTATCTAAATCTTGATAAATTTGCTTTACGCACTCATCAAATGTTGCTCTTGGCAAGTTGTAATTATCTGAGGTAGTTTGTGGTTTCAGCAAAATAGGCACACCAAGCATTTGGCCGTTAGCTCCTTTTCCTGCATGAGCTTGCAAGAGGTGATACATCAATAATGCACGAAGTCCATAAGCCTCACCCTTGATACGGGTAGCAAATAATTTATTGGTTACGGGGTCAGCAACCCACTGAACTTTGTCAATTTCACCCAAAGCAATATTCATGTACTGGATTCCCGCAAAGCAGTTTGTCCATTGGTTGGCTGGGTTGTTGTTGGCTGTCCATTGGCCAGTGGCCATTTTCAAATAACCATTATTTTGGTCATTGCTCACGGCATCATCAGTAGCTACATCATTAAACGACCAAGAGTTTGTCGGGATTCGGTTATAACCGTTTAGCAAAATTCCGTACGGAAATCTCGAATCGCTCGGAATGTAGGCACTGGCGTCTAATTGGCGGTTGTTTTCAATGGCTGGCTCGATTAGGTCTTGGCAGCCCGCCAATAGAACCGTCGCACAAACCATTACTTTTAATATACTTTTATTCATATACAACATGATATTCAAAATTTGATATTTTCGGGCGTTTAGAAAAGAGCTTTTATTCCCACATTAAACATGCGTGTTTGCGGAGCCGAACCAACATTCACTTCCATTAATTCACGGTTTTCAGAAATTGTCAGTAGGTTAAAACCACTTACATATACACCCAATTCACGTACAAGTGACTTCATTTTTAAAAGATTACTCAAATCGTAAGAAACTTGTACTTTACTAAGGTCAAAGCGGTTGGTTCTGTACATCCAAAAATCAGATGAGCGGAAGTTATTATCGCTAACCAATGTTGTGAGTCTTGGGAACTTGGCCGTTGCCTTTGTTTCTTCGGTCCATCTATCTCTTACTACTTCCGAATATTTATCTTCAGCATCTATCCAAAAATAAGAGTTGTTTCGCATAGCATTTCCACCAAAACGACCGACTCCAACCGCAAAAAATGTAAGTTTTTTCCATTGTGCTGTGAAATTCAAACCAAAAGTTAGTGGCGAACCAAACCATCCACCACGACCCAAGTAAACTTCATCACGGGTGTCAATTACACCGTCACCGTTTTGGTCTTTATACTTGATGTCGCCAGGTTTAACTTGTCCGAATGTTTGTGTTGGCGACGATACGATTTCTTCTTTAGTTTGGAAGAAACCTAAACTTTGTAAGCCCCACATGGCATCAAGTGGTTTTCCTTGACGATTTTGGTACGAATTCTCAAATAATTCGGCACGTTTCGATGCTGTCGCTTCATAATACGTTGCATTTAAGCCCAATGTCCAATTTACGTTGCCTGATTTTTTGTTCATGCTTGCTCCAAAATCAAAACCTACACGCTTGTCGTCATTGTAGTTTACAAAAGGAATGAAAGATGAAACTGGGAAACCAGTTGTAAAATAACTTGGGAATAAAACGGCAGCTTGAAGAATGTTTCCTGAAATTTTATTCATGAAAAATGTTCCATTCAAGGTCAAGAATTTCTTGAAAAACGTACCTTCAAAACCTACTGTGATTTCCTCACGTTTTGGAAAAGTCATGTTAGGGTTATCGCCTCTTCTTGACTCCGTAGCCTGAATACCCGTACCATCTTTCCAGCCATACCACTGACCCGCACCTGTGTAGATGCCTTGATACAGGAAGTAATTATTGATATCGAGGTCGGTATTGAGAATACTTGCTGAAGCCGTGAGTTTTAAATCGTCAATTTTATCGGCATTCTTCAAGAAATTTTCTTCACTGATTCTCCAGCCCAAAGAAACTGATGGCGATAGAGCCTGACGATTGCTCGGAGGAAGTTTGGCCGAGTGAATATAAGCCGCACTTAAATCGGCGTAGTATTTTTGCTTATAGTTATAGCTTGCCAAGAAACCTAAATTGGCATTGCTCGTGCGGTGATAAATGGCCGATTCTGATTGTTGGAAGCCATTTACTAAGAAAATAGCCGATAAATTATGATTTGAATTGAATGTTCTATCATAGTTTAACTGCCCTGACAAAGCAACCGTCTGACGGTATCTGTTGCCCGAAACGTTTTGAGTTCCCGAGCGTGAGTCTTGGTTATAAACCGTAAGTGTACTTATGAGGTCGGTTCCACTGTAACGATTCCAAGTTGGAGCGTAAGTGGCATAAGTATGGTTATACGATAAACTATATTCGGTGGCATAATCTACCGCAAAGGCCGATTTGAAAGTTAGGCCTTTCAAAACATTTCTTAAATCAGCTTTAATACCTGTATTGAACTGAAACTGACGGTTTGAGTATTGGTTATTTCCACCCGAATAAATAGTAGCGAGTGGGTTAGTTTGGTCTAACTGCGTTCCACCCAATAAAAACTTACCATCTATAATGTTATTACTATTTTGAATGAGAACCTGCGAAGCTGCATCTTCTTTCTCAACTAAATCAATTGGAATCAACGGCGAAAAACGATTTGGGCGAATGTTTGTGGCCGCATTCCAAAAATTAGCATTTACACCACGACCCGTAAAGAAAATGGCCGTTGCATCGGCATTGAAAGAAATGTATTCGTTGAGATTTACATCAATATTTCCTCTAAAATTAAGTCGGTCAGAGCTATTATTGTTTTTTGCTTCACCAAAGTTCAGTAGCGAACTCGTTTTTGCATAACCTAAGTTTGTGTAATATTTCACACGCTCATTTCCTCCCGAAATCTCGGCAGTAGCATCATAACTTCCGTAAGAACTTTTGAGGTATTCTGGCGAATAAAAATCAATATTCGGGTAGCGGTATTTGTTTGTACCCGAAGCATAATTGTAAATATCTAAGTCAGAATAAAGATTGGTCAAACCATCATTTCTACGTGCTTCGTTGTAAAGCGACATATATTCGGCCGAACCCAGATAGCGAGGCATTGCTTTCGGTGTATTTACGCCATTATTGATTCGGAGGTCGAAACGGTTTTTGCCAGCGACTCCTCTTTTTGTAATAATATTTACCACTCCTTTGGCTGCACGGCTACCATAAAGAGCAACAGCATTTGCACCTTTCAAAAATACGATTTGTTCGATTTCGGTTGGGGCTACGTTTCCTGTTTCACGAGGCACGCCATCAATCATAAACAAATAACTTCCCATACCCCAATTACTATTGCCATTAAACCCTGGAATAAGTGCTTCCATATCGGCCAATGAATAAGTGAAGTAGTTTTTTTGGAGAAGTTCTGGCACATTTACTGACGAAATACCACCGAGAATATCTTTTTTATCCATGTCACGAAAAGCAACTCGGACTTTTTCTTTCGCTATTTCAACGGTCATTGCAATTTCTTTTACTTGCTCGGTAGCCGTAACGTATTTGTTTACAAAGCCTTTTGCAACAATCGAAATTACATCATTTTTGGGTACATCAAGCGAGAATTTACCTGCGGCATCGGTCGTAACTGATTTTGAACTTTCGTCCGAACCTTTTACCACAGCCCCACCGATAGGCTGCTTATCAGCACCCACCACGGTAGCATTAATCTTTATTATCGGAGTGCTTTGCCCCATGATGTTGGCTTTCGGAAAAGCCAACATCAGACACAAGCATATCATTATTTTTATAAACTTCATTGCTTAATCGTTTATCAATTTTTATCTCATTTTTTGATTTGGCTCGCTCTTACCAGCCAGGGTTTTGACCAAACTCTACGTATAAATTCACGTCGTTTACCTTTAAAGGCAACCAATTGTGTTTTTCGGTAAATTTACGCTCCAAGATGGTGGTTTCACGTAAATTCAATACTCGGTTGTCTTTCGGGTCTTTAGAAGGGTCAAGCGGAGCGGCTCTGTCAAACTCGATTGATTTTTTGAGTGTGTAAGGGCTTTTTGAAATTAGCAACCAACGGCGAAGGTCATTGAAGCGGTGTCCCTCAAACGAGAGTTCTACTGCACGCTCACGTCTTACTTCTTCCATGTAAGTATCCAACGAACCTAAGAATTTTGCGTTTACTGGACTTACGCCAGCTCTTTCTCTGATTACGTTGATAGCATCAACCGATGTTTTTGAATAATTACTTGATTTCCCTAAAGCCGAACCGTATCCTTGTGCGGCAGCTTCTGCATACATCAAGTAAATATCTGCCAAACGCATGTACGGAACCTTGATATTCAAACTCTTATCGTAGCTGTAACCTTGGTCGTATTTGTTAGCGGTTCTTGGTACAAATTTGAATAATAAATATCCTGTGCGGCTACCCGTAGCAATATCACGATACGAGCCACCTGTATGTAAATTTGCGTGGCGGTTATTTACTTCGGCAGCATTTGGAATACTTCCTGCTACCATTCTTACGCCATCAAATACGATATCGTTGTAAAAACGTGGGTCACGACCTTTCCACGGAAACTCTGGGTTATAGCCAGATTCTGGGTCTGCTTTCGTAATATCTTTGATTGGCATTCCATTTGCCATTCCGTAGTTATTTACGTAGTTTGAAGTTGGTAAAAACTTTACGTCGCCTTCGCTGATAATCAATGGACTATATTGCTTACTTGTTCCCCAGTTTGAGTTATTTGCTCCAAAATAAGGCCCACGAAAAATGGCTTCTGTTCCACCTGGAATTTGCCAGTTCTGACCTGTTGTGTAGAAGTTTGTATAGTATTGATTGAATGGCACTAATTTATGAGGAGCCGCTCCACTTTCGGTTAAACTAAGCAATTCGCCAAATGCTTCGGCTGCTTTTTTGCAATAATCGGCATTGTATGAAGAGCTTCCACCCGAAACTTGGTTCATCAACGGACTACCCGCCCAAAGATAATTTTTGCCCAAATAA
This sequence comes from Emticicia sp., assembly GCA_023254245.1. Lineage (GTDB taxonomy): Bacteria > Bacteroidota > Bacteroidia > Cytophagales > Spirosomataceae > Emticicia. Next base: position 10,216 of record JALQYE010000017.1, on the reverse strand, counting down.
CCCAATGCCATTATTTTATTGATACGCAGTTGGTTTTTACCCAATGTTCTTCTACCAGCCGTTGTGTTGTCCCAGTCGGTTGGTAATAAATTGGCTGCTTCTCTAAAATCTGCGGCTGCTTTATCGGCACATTCGCTATATTTTAGGCGTGGTAAGGTAAGTTTTTCATCACCTGGCAATACTTTATCAATGTAAGGTAAGCCACCAAAAAACTGCATGAACATGAAGTGATACCACCCACGGAAAAATAATAATTGTCCTTTGATTAGGTCTTTTTCTTCCTGAGTAGCGTCAGTTAGTTTATCGAGATTGGCTAACCCTAAATTTGCTTTACGGATACCGTACCAGCCCAATCCCCAAAGCGATTTTGCGAAACGGTCGTCGTTGGTTTGGTTATTATTACGGTCCATCCAACCTGCTTGCCAGCCATCGAAATTGCGTTGCCAGCCCCAGAAATCACCGTTGTCGATTTTCACACCAAAGTGAAAATTCTGAGCCGTTGATTGGATTTCGTCTTCACCCCAGTTGAAAGAGTTTGTCCAATATCCATTAGAAAAGTCAGGAATAGTATGGTAAAGTTCTTCGGTGAAACCTTGAAAATTGACAAAGTTTTTAAAGGCATCTTTGTCAGATACCAATGATTGTGGGTCACGGTCTAAAAAGTCTGAACATGAAGTAACCCCAAAAGATAGTGAACAAACTAATGCTAAAAGTTTTATTCTATTTTTCATGATTTTATTAATTAGAAAGTTATGTTTAAACCCAAATTATATCTTTTTACAGTTGGATAAGCCCCTTGCGATGCCCAGCCTGTTCCTGCGAAATTCGACTCTCTATCGTCTGGCATTTTGCTCCAAGCATAGAGGTTATTACCGTTGAGATATACTCTTAGGCTATTGAACCCTAATTTTCTGCTGAGTTCTGATGTGAAAGTGTAAGCTATTTCGGCATTTTTTAAACGAACATAAGAGCCATCATACATGTATTGTGTTCCTCTATAATCACCGAATGGTGTAGTTAACCAACGTGGAATCGGTGTTCCGCTTGGATTTTGTGGAGACCAGTACGCTCCTTCATAATAAACTGTATTACTCTGCCCGCTCAAACTTGTGAATACAACTTGGCGAGTAACGTTATTGACAGCATAAAGCTGAACAAAAGCCGATAAACCTTTCCAATCTACACCAAATGTTGCGTTGTAAGTATTTTGTGGCCAACCTGTGTGTCCGTACGGGATTCTATCTTGTGAATCAATCACACCGTCAGCGTTATAATCTACTAAATAATAATTACCTACGAGTTTCTGGTTATCATTTACGTTGTGCATTGTGCTACCATAGAGCTGGTCCCAAGTGTTATAAATTCCGTTGTTCACGAAAGAATACGTTTGGTCGATTTGCATTCCTTCTGGTTTTTGGTAGTCAGGAAGCAATTCTGGTGTGGCACGTTCCAAGATTCTGTTTTCGGTATGTGTCATGTTAAGGTCTGACCACAAACGGAATTTCCCAACATTTTTACTGAAATGTAATTCTACTTCATAACCTTGCGATTTTACAGCCCCTAAGTTGGCCACTGGTGGAGCAGCACCAAAATAACTCGGCACATCGGCTCTTCCTGTCAATAAAATCTTACTTCTATTATCTTGGAAAATATCGGCTTTACCTTTTACCAAACCTCTAAGAATTTCAAAATCTAAACCTAAGTTAAACTTCTCTGATTCTTCCCATTGAACAGTTGGGTTTCCTACGGTTGCCTGCGAATACCATGTATATGGACTTTGCTCAGCAGCTTCGTTCGTAACACCCAATCTTGACCTTCCGCCGTAAGCCCATTGCTCTAAGTAAGGCCATCTTACGCCCAAATTATCAAATCCTGTTTGACCATACGACATACGTAGTTTCAATGAATTGATGAATTTTATTGGCTTCATGAAATTCTCGTTCGAGATTACCCAGTTTGCACCACCCGAAGAGAAAAACGCAAAACGATAATCTTTGGCAAACTGCTCAGAGCCGTTGTAAGCACCATTGTATTCGATGGTGTATTTATTGTTGAAATTGTAGGTAGTTCTAAAAACCCAGTCTTCACGATACGAAGGAATGGTATTACCGCTGGCAAAAACGTTTCGGTTTGTCAAACCCATTGCTGTGATATTGTGCTTTCCTGCAATAGTTTTGTTGTAATTCAGTTGTAACTGATAGAACAAACGTCGTTGGCTTGCACCAATACTACCTGCCGCTGGCGTCCACTTGATACCCTCTTGAAAATCGAAACCTGTGATACCATCAACTGCTTGCTGATAAACTTCTACACCGTTGTCTGGGTTAATCCACTTGCGTTGTGTGCCATTGAAAAGGTCATTTACACCACGGTTCGATTCTACGAATGTATTATCCAGCGAAACTGTTCCTGCAACTCTTAAACCCTTCACAAGGCGGTCTAAATCTTGCTCCAATGTAAAGTCAGTTGTAATACGAGCAGTAGTTTGGTACTGAATACCGCCAATAGCAAGGCTCAAAGCAGAGTTTTCGGCTCTTGCTTGGTTTGGTGCATAAAAACCCCACGAGCCATCCGAGTATTTAGGTAAGAATAAATCTGGTGCAGCACTGTAGGCATCAATCCACGGGCCATACTGGCTACCTGTGAAGCCCCAAGGGCTTTTTCTGACCGCATACGAACCCGATAAATTGGTTTTGAATAAAGTGCTTTTCGAAAGTTGGAAATCTAAATTACTACGAACATTCAAGCGATTAAAGCCAAAACCTTGTTCGTAACCACGTTTATTATCATAGATTTTAAATAAATCGGCTTCTTGCAAGAAATCGGCACTGGTAAAGTATTTCACCAGATTTGTTCCACCGCTGATATTCAAATTTGCATTGTTTGAAATAGCATAAGGTTTGAATAATGCTTCTTCCCAGTCAACATTCGGATAACGCTCAGCTTCTGCTAAGTTTGCAGGAAAACGATACTTATTGATTACCGCCTGTGGCGTAATATTTCTCCAGCCCTCTGGTCGAGCAGCTAATTCATATTCAATGGCTTCGTTTCTGATGCTTAGGGCATCAAAAGAATCATATTTTTGTGGGAGCTTCGATGGAGCTTTCACAATTGTGTTTACGGTAGCTCTGATAGAAGCCTTGCCTGTTTGACCACGCTTAGTCGTAACTAAAATTACACCGTTTGCACCTCTCGAACCAAAAACTGCCGTCGCCGAAGCATCTTTCAAAACTGTAATGGTTTCAACCGAACTAATATCCACACTATTCATCGGACGCTCAACCCCATCCACAAGAATCAATGGCTCAGAATTATTCCATGAACTGCGACCACGAATCAAAATCTGTGGGTCTTCTGCTCCTGGAAGTCCAGTACTTGCATTGGTAATTAAACCTGGTACGTTACCAGTCAGAGCCGCACCAATACTCGAAACCCCACCCGCTCTCTCAAGTTCTTTATTGGTAGTTTGAGTAACTGATGCAACAACCCCTTCTTTTTTCTGTCGTCCATATCCCACAACTACCACTTCCGATAGCTCAGATAACATTTCTTCCAAAACAACATTAATTACCTTCTCATTACCAACCACAACCTCTTTTGTTTTGTAACCAACCGAACTAAATACTAATGTTAGTTTTGGCGAACAAACAATTGAGTACTCGCCAGTTGCACCAGAATTCACCCCTCTGGTTGTTCCCTTAACCGTTACAGCCGCACCCGGAATTGTTTCACCAGTATTCGACTTAACTGTTCCCTTCACTGTTTGAGCTTTTAATGAATAGCTCGAAAAACCAATTAAAAGCAAAACGCTCCACATTACGTAGTATAGCTTTTTCCTACTAATTGATACGCACAAGTCAATTTGTTTCATAGTTAATAAATATGAATCATTTAATAAATAATATAAAATTACTTCTGCAAAGTAAGGTACGGATGTATAAATAGAGTAGCACAATTCACTAAATAAGCACTACAAATGTTCAGGAATCTTAGAAAGTGTCAATTTTACACGATTATTATTCAAAATTTTTGTGCTACTAACAAAAACACGTCACTATACGTAAATTGCAAAGAAACTTGACGTATAGTGACGTCATTAGAGTAGAGATTTAAAGTGCATGGCAGCTTCAATTACTTATGTTTTGTGTTTGAGTATTTCAAGGTAAAAGTATTGCGTATGGAATCTGTTTAATGAAGATTGAAAGCGAAGTTTATGTACTCAATTTTCAGAAACAAAAAAGCCTTTTTGCTGTTTGAAAGCAAAAAGGCTTTATGTAGTTTACTTCTTTTACTTCTGGTCGTCGTCACCCATAATATCGTAGCCTCGCCACTTAAATTCCTTAGCTAAGCCCGATGCCGCTGGCCAAGCAATTTGGTGCTGTGGACTCGCCACCCATTTACGTCGGTGTTCTTCGGTATCAAACGAAATCTGAATTTGGTAATTGTAGTTTGTCGGCTCAGCCTGTATTTCTTTCTGAATATTTTCTGGGAAAAGTCTCAAACATTTTGAACCCAAATACCCTTCTTGAACTGTCATGGCAGGCACATAAATTGAGTAGTACATTTTCTCGAAGGCTTCGGCATTTTCTTTTGGCACTACAAAATCCATTTGTAAACCAATGGCTTTGGGCTTGCTTAATGGCTTGTTTATGGTTAGCATTTTTTGTTTTGATGCCGCTACACCAATCACCAAAAGTTCTAATTCACTTCCAGCATCGCTGTTGATAGTTAGGTTTTCGCCTAACAAACCATAAAAAACATCATCGGTTTTGAATGTTTGTTTCTCTGAACCAATCGCAACTGAGCCAGAGCCTTTTAGCACATAATATACTTCTTCAATTCCTTCAAGTTTACGAGTAGCTGACCCAGCCGCTGGAATTACAACGTGGTCAACGTGATTCCAATCTGTACTAAACACCTCGCTACCAATTACTCTCCGATACATTGTTCCGTTTCCTTGATAAGCAGTATTGTTCGCTTTTAGCTTATCGGTTTCCAGTCTTCCATACACAAAATTTGGAGTCGCTTCAACGATGGCATTTTCACGGGTATCGCCCAAATCAAAATTATCAGCCTTGCCTTTGACCTGACTAACTGCAAAATTCATCCATTTTACTGGCGTAGCACTTCGGTTATAAATGCCATGCGAATTGCCTTTTTTGCAAGGTACAACCACAGGAGCTTTTAGTTTGGCTGTTCGGCCGTTTATAGTAAATTCGGCTTCGCCACTCAAAAGCACAAACATTTCTTCAATTTCATGATGAAAATGATGCCCAATTCCTGATTTTCCCTCAATCGAACCTGTATGTAGGTATAAAAAATTAGTGGCAAGGTCATTGCGGCCTACCAATTGAGTGAAACCCATTTTACCTGCTCCTGCATGAACGGCAGTGAGTGAACGATATTTTGAAGGGTCGTTTGAAACTATTCGTTTTTGTAAATTTTGTGCTTGAACCACCGAAACGAATAACAAAAGTGCGATTGGTAAAAATATTTTTTTCATGTTTTTTCAAGATTTATAGGTTATTTTTTCTTTTCTGGCAAGGCAAAAACTACATAAGCCTTTGGTAATGCTCCTTTTTTAATACTTTGGTTGTAGCTATCTTTAGCAAAACTCGATGACGCATTTACTACTAAATATTGTTTGCCGTTTTGTTGATACATAATCGGCTGGCCATTGACTTCGTAGCTTAGGGTTGTTTCCCAAAGGATTTTACCATTTTCTTCATCCAAAGCGTAGAGTTTTCCTCCTTTTGCCGTAGCAAAAATAATTCCTGTGCTTGTTACTACCATTCCTTTGCGAAGCGTGCCACCTGGAGCCCCAAAATTTGGATTTCCTTTGCCATAAAGTGAGTCTAAACCAATGGGTCTTCGCCATTTTATTTTACCTGTGTTCAAGTCATAAGCTACCATTGATGACCACGGCGGCCCCAATAAACCTGGCCATTCGAGGCCATAATCGGTAGTATATCTTACTGATGGATGTTCCGTTCCTTCGGGATAATCGCTCATTGGCGGTACTGGTTTTTCGTCAGGTTTAATTTTTGCACCACCATTCGCAACTACTGGACCTTCAATGGGTTTGGCATTTCCATTTCTACGAGGGAAATTTGGTCTGTTGGGGTTTCCTCCCAAATATTTATAAAGTGCCGTTACGGCTGCTTCATCGACGTGTACAAATGCTGGCATTTGGCCTTTTCCATTGCTAATAATGCTCTTAAAGTCATCAATCATTAGTTTTTGCCCTACGCCCGTGAGTTTTGGCCCAACTCCACCTTCCAACTTTGCACCGTGGCAGGTCTGACATGATTTTTTGTAGAATGCCAGTGCTCTTTTTTCATCATTTGCCGTAAAAGTTGGCAAGGCTGGACCACCCACTTTATTGAGTCTATAAATTGAAGCATGTTCTTGGGTCATTATGTACATCATACCTTTTCGGGCGTTTGAACCTGTATTACCATAATTAGCTCCACCCAATGCCCCAGGCATCATAATGGTTTCGTATTTATCGCTGGGAGGTACAAACAAGCCACTTTTTGCAGTTTTTAGGCGACTCAACCACATTTCTCTATCAGCTTTAGAGAAATATGGATTAAGATTTTGGGCATTTACTTCATGATGTGTAAATGTAGGCACAACGGCAGGAATGGGTTGAGTTGGAGAAGCCTTATCGCCTGGCATTTTTGTATCAGGAAAAGCTCGTTCTTCAATCGGAAAAACAGGCTGACCAGTTTTTCGGTCGAAAACAAAAACGAAACCATGCTTAGTTGCTACCGAAACGGCATCAATGCTTTTGCCTTTATAATTTACGGTCAAGAGTTGTGGAGCGGGCGATAAATCATAGTCCCAAATATCATGGTGAACCGTTTGATAATGCCAAATTCGCTTACCTGTGCGGGCATCGAGAGCCACTAAACAATTTCCAAATAAATTATTACCCAGTCTATCAGCACCATAATAATCGTAAGTTGGAGAGCCAATCGGCAAATAAGCAATTCCTGTTTTGGTATCTACCGTTATTTCACTCCAAACATTTACGCCCCCAATATATTTATAGGCATCTTTTGGCCATGTATCGTAGCCATATTCACCTGGGTGCGGAATTGTATGGAAAGTCCATTCTAATTTGCCAGTAACAACATTATACGCACGAATATGCCCAGGAGGTGAAAAATAACCTTCGCCTGGAGCTGAGCCGAGTATCACTAAATCTTCATATAAAACCCCTGGCATCATCGACTGCATTCGTCGGATTGACTGAGGGTCACGGTCGAGACCTTCACGCATATCTACGTAGCCACCTTTACCAAAAGATTCAATCGTTTTTCCAGTTACGGCATCAATTTCTTGAAGGCTATTATTTAATGTAAAAATGAGCCTTTTGTCTTTTTTATCCTTGCTCTCCCAGTAATTTAAACCCCTTCGGCTAATTCCTGACAAGCCTGTATGTATCCAAATTTCTTTGCCTGTAAGCGTATTTAGTGCAACCAACGAACTGTTTTTTGCCACCAAATACATGACAGTATCTACCACAATGGGACTCGAAAAATTTGGGGCGTCGTCGTCGGTGGCATAATGCCACGCTACCTTTAATTGACTGACATTTTGCTTAGTTATTTCTGTCCCTTCAAAATATTTCGATTGCTCGGGACTACCTCCGTAATGTGTCCAAGTGTTTTTGGGAGGAATGGGGTCTTCTGCTTTGAAACTAAGGTAAGTAATCATTACGCATAGCAAAACAATCCCATAGGTTAGAAATCGTTTCATTGTTTTTTATAAATTTATGGTTGAATAGTTTATACTGTTGTGTAGAACAAAAAATCGCAATACACTCATAATCAATTAGTTATTAAGCTTGCATTGCGATTTTTCACTAAAATTCTGTTGAAATTACCTCACCGAAAACTTATAAACGGTTGTTGATTTATAAGTTTCACCAGGTTTTAAAACCGTTGTTGGAAAGTTGGGTTTGTTTGGAGAGTCAGGATAATGTTGGGTTTCTAAACAAAATCCCGAACGGAATTTTGCAGGAATTCCACCTTTCACAATCGCCGAACCATCCAAGAAATTACCTGAATAAAACTGAATAGCTGGCTCGGTCGTAAAGACTTCCATTACACGACCCGATGTTGCTTCATAAACCGAAGCTACGTTTTTCAATTTATTGCTGGCATCGGTAAATGCCCAGCAGTGGTCATATCCTTTTCCGTATTTGATTTGGGCATCATTCGCATCGTTGATTCGCTCACCGATTTTATGAGGCTTCAAAAAATCGAATGGCGTTCCTGCCACCGCTGTTAGTTCGCCCGTAGGAATGAGCGTAGCATCAACAGGTACTAATTTATCAGCAGCCAATGTAAGTTCATGGTCGAGAATGTCTTTACTTGCATCGGCCGAAAGATTGAAATACGTATGATTCGTAAGATTCAAAACCGTCGTTTTATCGGTAGTTGCCTTATAATCAATCTTTACCGAATTATCTTTTTGAAGCGTATAAATTACTTCAACGTCTAATTTCCCCGGGTAGCCTTCTTCTCCATCGGCTGCTGTGTAGTTGAGTTTTAGTTGTGGTTCGGCCGCATCAATTGGCGTTGCTGTCCAAAGCACTTTATCAAAACCTTTTCTACCACCATGAAGGGCATTTGGTCTATTATTGGTAGCCAAAGTATATTCTTTGCCTTCGAGTGTAAACTTACCTTTGGCAATTCGATTACCGAAACGTCCAATCAATGCACCAAAATACGGTACACCTTTGAGATAGCCTTTGAGCGAATCGCAAGCAAGCGTGACGTTGGCATATTTTCCTTTTTTATCGGGTGCTGTTAGGTTTGTAATGATGCCACCATAATTTGTAATTTGCACTTCCATGCCGTTGGCATTGCGAAGTGTAAAAAGGTCAACATTTGAGCCATTTGGCAGTTTTCCAAAAGCTGTTTTTTCGATTTTATTCACTTTTCCTGTGGTGTTTTTCTTAGTTTTTGAGGGCGATTGTGCAAATCCAACTTGTAGAAGTCCGATACCGATTAGCACTAACCCGAGCGTTTTTATTTTCATGATTTTATGAATGAATAGATTTTTACCAAAAAACTGTATAAATAATTGTGAAAATTGCACACACGATTAATGCCCCAAGCATAAATGGTGTTTCGACTTTGAACCATTCTTTGCGTACTTCAAAAGCATTTTCGTGGTCTTTGCCTTTTCCTTCAATTAGGCTAATCGTGATATGTACCAACGAACAAATCCAAAAAACTACGCCCATGCGATTCATGAATGGAAATTCGGGATAAAGGCTTTCAATGATTGCCGATAAAGCAATACTTAAAACCGCTGCCGTTAAAGCACCATTGGCAGTAGCTTTTTTCCAGAAGAAACCAAGCAAGAAAATACTCAAAATCCCTGGCGAAATGTAGCCCGTGTAAACTTGAATATACTCGAATGCTTGTCCGAAATTAGCCAACAGTGGACTCACTATCAGGGCAATAATAAACGAGATGATAATTGCCACACGGCCAGTCCAAACGGTTTGTTTTTCGGTAAGGTTTTTATTGAAGAATTTCTTGTGAATATCCAACACATAAATCGTTGAGATACTATTGGCTTTTCCTGCCAACGATGCCACAATAGCAGCCGTAAGTGCAGCAAATGCTAAGCCTTTCAAACCAACTGGCAATAAATTCAACAAAACTGGATAAGCATTATCGGGTTTAACAACTCCATTCTGAGTAATGCCATTTACAATTGAAGCATCAGCATTTTCTTGGAAAATTACATAAGCCGCCAAACCTGGCAAAACCACAATAAATGGCATTAACATTTTCATGAAAGCAGCAAACAAAACGCCATTGCGAGCCGTAGAAATATCAGCCCCCAAAGCACGCTGAGTCATGTATTGATTACACCCAAAGTAATTAAGATTATTTACCCATTGTCCACCAATGATAAACATCATAATACCTGGCAACTGGCGATAAGCATCAATAAATCCGCCTTTTCCGTCATGCACTTGGTATTGGTTTGGCTTGAAAATCATGTGTAAATGGCTATCGGCTTTTTGAGCGATAAGGTTCATTCCTTCAAAAATGCCTGCACCTGTACCCACTTTATTTGAGAGCAAATCGAGGGCTAAATAGGTAGTTGCCAAACCTCCGAAAATCAAACAAACTACTTGAATTACGTCGGTGTAGCCAATTACTTTCATGCCTCCAAGCGTGAT